>JAUWHT010000118.1 GCA_030605745.1 Pirellulales bacterium
CGGTCAGATCGGCTGCCGCTTTGCGGCTGTTCAGCAAGCGTGGCCTCCATGCTCGCCATGCTTTACACGAATCCGCCTCCCACGGCCAGACCAAATTGCCACGATTTCACCCTCCCCAGACGGGTTCGGCGAATGTTTACGCCAGCCGCTACACGCCTCCCAGCCGTCATAGTTTAATAGTTTAGCTTAGGCGTTCACGCCTGGGAAACCGCGCCGCGTAGACGCGGCGGCTAAACCACAGCGTCACGCCCGCAATTTAGCCCCAGTGAACATACTGGGGCATACACCGGCGTCAGATTACGACGGGGACTGGCCGATCTTGGTGCGGAGGAAGGCAACCAGGTTCTCTACGTCGTCCGAGCCAATGCGGATCACCTTCTTGCCCAGCGTCAGCTTCACACAGTCGAAGCCCCAGAGATTGTAGGTCGAGCCTCTGCCGGGTATGTAGTGGACGCCCCAACCGTCGATCACGCTGGTTCGGTCCGGCTCAACGGCTGTGATGTCGGTGTATGGGATCGTCTTGCGGAAAAGCGGTACCGGACCAAAGCGAATCGACAGCCGGTCGCCCTCGTCTTCCACCGTCAAGGTCGTGAACGAAAAAGTGAGGACGAACACCACCGCGGCGATGATCGAGAAGATCACCGCCATGCCCGGGACGCCGCGAGTAAACCACGCACCGATGAGCAGGATGCCGACTGTGGCATACAAGATGTGGTGCAACGGTCCAGTTTGAGTGTGATGATACATACATCCGACTTCCATTGTTTAACCGCCGCGTCCACGCGGCGCAGTTTAGCCGCCGAGCTTGCTCGGCGCGTCAGTATTCGAGCCCATTGACCACCAAATAGCGCGCCGTGCAAGCACGGCGGCTAAACGAGTTATACGCTAAAACGGATCAGCAGAATATCGTCGTCCTGGACGATGTAGTGCTTGTGTTCCTGGCGGACCAGGTGCTGGGCCTTCAGTTCGCGCTCGCTGCCCAGCCGGACCAGGTCGCTGGTGGTCATCACTTCTGCGCGGATAAACCCTCGGGCCATATCGGTGTGCACGGCGCCGGCGGCCTCCAGGGCGGTGCCGCCTTTGCACAACAGCCAGGAGCGAACCTCCTTCTCACTACAGGTGAAAAACAGCATGTGACCGGAGATGTACAGAAGCCGGCGGATTAACCCCTCGCGGTCGGTGCCGCCGACACCCATTTCCCGCTCGAACTCTGCCCGATCCTTCGGGGTCATCCGGGCCAGTTCCAGTTCCAGCCCGGCCGGGATCGCTATTATCGGCAACTCGTCAGTAGATGCGGCGGTAAAGCGCTTGGGATGCTCCTCGTCGTCGGCCGTGTTGACGACCACCAGTCGCGGCTTTTCGCAAAGCAGCCGGAACGAGCGCGTAACGTTCAGTTGCTCTTCAGTCATCTGGGCTTCGCGCAGCGGCTTGCCCGACTCGATTGCCCCGAGCACCAGCTTCAGCGTTTCCTCTTCGTGTCGCAGGGCGTCGCGTTCGGGCCGATGCAAGGGCTTCTTGACCGCCTGTTCGATCCGCTCGATCCGCCCGGCAAGGATCTCCATGTCGGCCAGCATCAGGTCTTCATCGAACGACCGCATGTCGGCCATCGGATCGGAGCCGTCGAAGGCGGCCACGACCAGCACCAGGCATACGGCCTCGCGGATCAATGCCAGCCGAACGGCGTTGCCCTCGTGCGTGCGGCTTAAGCCGGGCGTGTCGACCAGTTCCAGCGCCGCGGTGGTGACCTTCTTCGGGTGATAGATCGCGGCGAGCTGATCCAGCCGGGACTCAGGAATCACGGCCATCGCACTTTGGCCGCTGTGCGACAGCGCCGGGTCGGGTGCAACGCCGCTGAGCCACTCGAACAGAGTGCTCTTACCCGACCCCCGGTAACCGACAAGACCAATTTTCATGGGTTCGCCACGGCGTACTCTACGGACCTTGGATTTTCCATACGGCCGGAGGCGTCCAGGATTTCCAGCCCGACGATGTTACCCACATTGTCGTAATCCAGAATCACGCCGGGCTTATCTTCATCGCTCTCTTCGACGGGCACGTTGCTGAAAATGATCCGCAGTACATCGACATCCGGCTCGTAGGTGATTTTCATGCTTGACATTATAGCGTACAAGGAAATGCTGTGCCAGGGGGTAGACAGGCCGTGGGAACTTCGTGATTGCGGAACTCGTGGCCGCTGCATAGAATACATACGGGAGGGCGATTGGGGGGTGTTTGCAAATGCCCACTACCGGTCACGATTCGAGCACGCAGTACGCCCTTGAGCCGATCCCGGTCGGTGGTTCCCGGAGGGCCGAGGGTGCGATCTGGCTGGACGGCGGCGTGTTGGCCTGCGCGTGTCCGGAGTGCGGCGCGCCGATGTCGATCCGGCTGTGGCTGATGGTGGCCGATTGCTTCCGTTGCGGCACCAGCATCGAGCTGACCGAAAGGCAAGAGGAAGAAGCGCTGCGGCTGTTGCGCCGGCAGGAGGCGTCGAAGCGGGCCCAGTCGCGCGAGGCGGCCACGGCCATCTCGCCCACGGTGCTCCGCAAGCCCAAACCCCGACCAGCGCCGAAGCCGCAAGCCGCACCCACCGCGGAACCCCGGCAGCGGGCCCGCCGGGTGGCCGCTTCCCAGGTCCACCGCGGCGCCCGGGCCCACATCCGCGACATCTACGAAAAGGGGGAGGCCGCCGTCTTCTGGAGCCAATTCCTAAGGGACCTGCCGGCCTGGCTGATTAGTCTGGTAGTCCACCTGGTGGCCATGATTTTGCTGGGGCTGTGGATCGACAAGCCTTTCGACGATTCGCGGTTCATCACCTTGTCGACCTCGGAAAGCTACCAAGACCTGGAAGGGGAGCAGGGCGAAATCGAGCAGTTGCCGCGGGCCTTCGAGTTCGACGATCCCGGCGCGATCGAGTTCAACAGCGTGGTGGAACAGGCCGGCGCGCCGAACGAGCCCGAGCCCGAACTGGAACCGGTCGAGTTGCCACTGGAGGTGACCGACCCGGTGGGCATGATGCCCGATCTGGCCGCACGGCCGATGAACACCATACGCGTGGCGCCGATCGGACGGATGTTTGCCGGCCGCGATCCGCAGCTTCGCGCGCAGGCCGTTCGCCGGTTCGGGGGCACGTCGTACACGGAAGCGGCCGTTGCCCGCGGGCTGAAATTCCTCGCCCGGCACCAGAACACCGACGGCAGTTGGAGCTTTCATGCGTTCCACAAAACGCCCGACTGCGACGAGACCTGCACAGGCGTCGGCTCTTCGCACAGCGACACGGCCGCTACGGCGCTGTCGCTGTTGCCGTTCCTAGGCGCGGGTCAAACCCACGAAGCGGGGCAGTACATCGACGAGGTAACCGGCGGGCTGAGATGGCTGGTAGAACACCAAAAAGAGGACGGCGACTTGCGTGGTCCCGGCGACGGCCGAATGTACGCTCACGGTCAGGCCGCAATCGCACTTTGCGAAGCGTATGCAATGACCGGCGATGAGCAACTCCGAGAGCCCGCACAATTGGCCCTGAACTTCATCGTCCGGGCACAGCACCCGCAGGGCGGTTGGCGCTACGATCCGGGGCAGGCGGGCGATACTAGCGTGGTCGGCTGGCAATTGATGGCCCTTAAGAGCGGACAGATGGCGTACCTCTACGTCCCCGCAAAGACGTTCGAGTTGGCTGGCCTGTTCCTCGACGAGGTCATGGGGGACAAGTACGGTGGGCTTTACTGCTACCAGCGCGGCCGCCCGCCTACCCCGGCAATGACCGCCGAGGCACTCTTGTGCCGCCAGTATCTCGGCTGGCCGAAGGACCACCCGGGCTTGCAGGCCGGCGTAAAGTACCTCCTCGAGAAGCATCCCCCCGATCCAAACAGGCCCAACATCTACTACTGGTACTACGCCACCCAGGTAATGCACCACTTCGGCGGCAAGCGGTGGGAAACGTGGAACGCCAAGATGCGCCAAGCGCTGTGCAAGATGCAGCAGAAGAAGGGCCACGCGGCCGGCAGTTGGGCCCCCAAAGGTGCCGGCCACAACGGCGGGTTCGCCGACCGCGGCGGACGAATCTACATGACCAGCCTGGCCATTTGCATCCTCGAGGTCTACTACCGCCACCTGCCGCTCTACAGCCGCAAAGTGCTCGAGGGGTTTGAGTAGGGGGTGGGGATTAGGGATTGGGGATTAGAGGGTTTAGTCGCCGCGTCCACGTGGCGTGATTTCCCGGCGTCGTACCGCTGGCGTCCCGCCGGCACTACATAAGTCACTGCAAACGGCTAAAGTATTACTGAATTCTCTTGTCATGGTCCTTGTGGAGATCGGCGGGAAGGGGTAAATTATTGGATTCTGGCAAAAATAGCCGTTCGCGCAACGCGTCGCGGCAATGCACCCGAGGGACGTTGTCCCCCGGCTATTGTTGAGAATCGCGCAAAAACTTCATTCGGTTGAAGTGTTACGACATTCAATTGGGTTTATCCCGGCGATTTCTCTGACATCAGGTTGCGCCAGGTGCGGAGCAACAGCACGACACATGCGGCGGCCACGCACGTCAGCACGACTGCTGGTATGGACTTGCCGTAGAGCCAATATCCTGTGGCGAATAACGCACTATACACTGCCGCTCATCACGCGCTACTGGCAGTGTCGTACATAGCCATGATGTTTTCTAGGGGAGCGTCGATCTGAATATAGGTGTGGCCGGGTCCCAAGACATAACCGCCATCCCGGCCAAGGACATCGATCAGCCGCTTTACCTCGTCAGAGACTTCCTGTGTGGTTCCTTTGCAAAGGATCTGCTGGAGGTCGACTCCACCATAGAAACACAAGTCTTTGCCGAAGTCTTTCTTCAGTCCTTCAGGGTCCATTCCCCGTGCGCGAGTCTGGATCGGCTCCAACATGTCGACGCCCGCATCGATGATCATCGGCAACAGAGGCCGAACCGCGCCGCAGACGTGCAGGAGGAACTTCTTGTTGTGCTTGTGGACTTTCTCAACGGCTTTCCTGAGATATGGAACCACCAGTTCTCGAAACACGTCGGGACTGAACAGCGGTCCCTTCTGCGAACAGTAGTCGTCACACATGTAGACGATGTCAATACCCGAGCCGTAAGACTCCAACATCCGGTCAAGCGCGGCTAGGCTTACCTCGCTGATCCTGCCCAAGAGATATTGTGCGTAGTTTTTCCTCAGAGCGAAGTCCATCATGAGGTCGGTCATGCTTCTGAGATAGCAGGCGACATGGAAAGCCCCATGGGTGAATACGCCGATGACGGCCCGATTCTGATGATCTCCGGCTTCTGCCGGGAAATGGGAGAAATCGAGAATCTCCGGAGAGGGCCAAGGATATTGCTTGATATCCTGGATGTCGTTCTTTCCGGCAAGTGGGCTGTACACAAGCTCATCATAGCTGCCGCCGCTGTATTGCGTGACTCGCGTTTTATATCCCCAGATGGTAGTCTTGTCAGTCTTGCCGTCTTCCGATTTCGGATACCTGAAGTTCCCGGGCAAGATCATCCACGTATCGACGTTGAGCCGGTCGAACAACGCCTCTTTGCTGTTCTTGCCATTGATCTTCAAATGCTCGTAAAGGGTATCATAGACCTCGCTGGCCGCATCGAAAGTGACGGGAACCCGGTCGGTTGTCCGATGCTCCATGGCTGCCAGGACTCGTTGTTTTGACGTGACCATGTCTTGTTTCCAGGTGTGGTTGTCCATCCTCTCGCGGGGCGTAGCAACACCTATCCGGCGTTCACACGCGCCCATGTCTTTATCAATATCATGCTGGTGGCGCCTGCAACACACGTGAGAATGACGGCGGGCACATAGTTGCCGTAGATCCAGTAGCCGGTAGCGAATAACGCGCTGTATACAGCAAAACACCCGGCAACCATGCAAAGGATTCCAATGGGCACGCTCCAGGTCTCACCCGAGCAGTCGATCGCGTCGCCGTCTATCCGAGCCTGCCGAACGACTGCCCGCCAGCCGGGGCCGCCTGGACGAATGAGGCGATGGAAACGACGAAGCGTTGCTTCCTCGGTGGGCCGGGTCAAGAAGGTGACCAGCATCCACGCGGCCGTCGTAACACCTATCCCGGCCACCAATCTCTTCCAGTCGGCAACGTCCGTACCGCAGAAGAACTCGAAGTAGACGGCGACGGCAAACGAGACGACCATCGCCGTGATCTCGCTGAAGGCGTTAATCCTCCACCAGAACCACCGAAGGATAAACAGGAGTCCGGTGCCCGCACCGACCTGCAAGATGATGTGGAACACCTGTACCGCATTGTTGAGCCACAGCCCCATGATACTTCCGAGAACCATGGTCAAAAGAATCACAAGACGTCCCACGAAAACCAACTCCTTCTCGCCTGCGTCGACCCTGACGAAACGATGGTAGAAGTCGTTTACTATGTACGAAGAACCCAGGTTCAGGAGAGTAGACAGTGTCGACATGTACGCCGCCATCAGCGACGCCAGCACCAGGCCCCGCAGCCCGCCGGGCAGCAAGGTCATCATGGCTGGATAGGCCAGATCGTGCTTCACCACGTCTGAATCGATGTGGGGAAACGCTGCCTGGAGCGATTCCAACGTGGGGAAGACCACAATCGACGCCAGCGCCACCAGGATCCACGGCCAGGGCCGCAGAGCGTAGTGGGCCACGTTGAAAAGGAGCGTGGCACCGGTGGCATGCGTTTCGTTTTTCGCCGCCAGCATCCGCTGCGCGATGTACCCGCCGCCGCCTGGCTCCGCTCCCGGATACCAGACGCTCCACCACTGCACGGTCAGCGGGACGACAAACACGGCAACCATCAGACCCGTGTCGTTGAAATCAGGAAGGATCGAGAGCTTCGTCTGGACAACCTCGTTGGACAACAGACCGGACAGGCCGCCGACTTGTTCAAGGTTCAAGAGAAAGACGGCCGCCGCCACCGCCCCGCCCATCGAGATAATGAACAGCAGGAAATCGGTAAGCAAGACACCCGTCAGACCGCCAAGCATGCAATAGACAACCGTCACCGTTCCGGCGACGGTAATGGTCACGAGTGGGGTGGTGCCGAGCATCACGCCGGCGATCTTGATCGCCGCCAACGTAGCCGACGCGATGCTGATGACGTTGAACAAGACACCCAGGTAGAGTGCCCTGAAACCTCGCAAGAAGGCTGCCGGGCGGCCGCTGTAGCGCAACTCGTAGAACTCAACGTCGGTCATCACGCCGGATCGCCGCCACAGCTTGGCGTAGATGAACACGGTCATCATGCCGGTCAGCAAAAACGACCACCAAAGCCAGTTCCCGGCGACACCGTTCTGACGCACGATGTCGGTAACCAGGTTCGGCGTACCGGCCGAGAACGTGGTGGCCACCATCGAAATGCCCAGCAACCACCAGGGCATACAGCGCCCCGACAAGAAAAACTCTGTCGAGCTGCTGCCGGCCCGCCTGGCGACGACGACCCCGATGGTCAGTGCCACGACAAAGAAGCCGACAACGATCAGCCAGTCAATTGCATCCAGTGTCACGGATTTGCCTTCCGTTAAGACTCCAGGTACTGCTCGGGGAACTTCCACGGATGGCGGTACTCGGGCTTGGCCAGCTTGGCGGCTTCATTGTCGCCAACGATCTTCCAAGTGGCGGAATCGAAGCGGATCGAGCGGCCGACTTTCAGCGATAGGTTGGCCAATCCGATCGCCACGTCGATCTTATGGTGGTACGACGCGTTGCAACTGGGCTGCTTCCGACTCCGGACACAATCGAGCCATTCCCGCTCGTGGCCTGGCGAGGGTGGAATCGACTTCTCCGGCGTCTTGGCGCCCTTCATTCGGTCGCCCTCGGGTACGACGTCGTGTTTGGTATAGTCGGCAATGAGGGTTCCGTTGACGCCGTGAAAGTACGTTCCCAGCCACCACGTGATGTTATTCGGATCGGAGCGCTCGCCGCGCCATCTGGCTCCGTCGTCGCCCCGCTGCTCTTGGAAGTGGAACCCGAATCTGCTGACGAGCGACATCATCCAGGTGATGGTCAGATTCGGGTATTGCCAGGTGACTTCGTGCGTGTCCGGCGCGTCGCCGGCGTCGCGGAGAACGTGTTTTCCGCCGGAGGCGAAGGTGACGCTGGGAAAGCCGGGATCCAGCGCCCAATAGGGCAGGTCGAGAATGTGCGGGGCCATCCCCGACGTCCAACCGCCTCGGTAATCCATGTACGACATCTTCTTCCAGCCGCCGCCCGGCCCGTTTCCGAGAATGGTTTCCGTGAACGGCCGCATCGGGGCGGGCCCCACCCAGCAATCCCAATCGATCTCTTTTGGCGGATCGCAAATGCGTGGATGACCGATGCCCTCGGGGCCCTGGTTCATGCGGAAGAAGGTCCTCGCGACGCTGATCTTGCCCAGGTTCCCGGACCGGACCATCTCGACAACGCGGCGGTAGTTCTCGCCGGCGTGGATCTGCGTTCCAACCTGGCAGATGATCTCGTGTTTCTCGACCGCCCGTGTTACTGCCAGGCTTTCGGCTACGTGCAACGTCATGGGCTTTTGCAGGTAGATGTCCTTACCTGCCTCGGCGGCATCGACCGCGTTCAGACAATGCCAGTGTTGCGGCGTGGCGATGATCACCGCGTCAACGTCCTTCTGCTGGAGCATCTCGCGGTAATCAGCATAGGGCTTGGCGCTTCGCTTGTACTTGGCGACCGCCTCGTCGCGACGTGACTTCCAGACTTCGGCGATCCCGGTAACTTCGACATCGGGGTACTTCGCGCAGTTGCTCAGGTTGGATCGGCCCATGCCGCCGGCACCGATCAGGCCGAGGTGGATTCGATCGTTCGCCCCCGGCTTTTCGTCTTTTCCCAGGGCGCTGGCCGGAACGAAGTACGGGACGGCCACGCCCACGGCACCGACCGCCGTCGCCTTCCGCATGAAGTTGCGACGTGTGAGTTCATTTGACTTGGACATTGGGATTCTCTCCTTGGTAGAAGGGTCAGGTTATAGGTACTCTTCGGGGAATTTCCATGGATGGCGGTAGTCGGGCTTGGCCAGCCTGGCAGCTTCATCATCACCAACGATCTTCTCGGTCGCCGGATCGAAACGGATCGAGCGGCCGACCTTCATCGCCAGGTTGGCCAGCATGTTGCCCGTGTTCACCTTGTGATGGTAGGTCACACCACAGCTCGGCTCCTGCCGGGTGCGAATGCAGTCGAGCCATTCGCGCTCATGCCCCGGAGACGGCGGAATGGATTTTTCCGGCGGCTCGGCGTCGGCCAATTTCTTGGTCTGTGGTATGATGGTGTACGCGTCGTAATTCCCAAACAGCGTGCCGTCGACCGCGTGGAAATAATAGCCCAGCCGCCGCTGCACACCCTCCATCGCCGCGCCGTGCTTCGTGTAGCGCCGGACGTCCTGTAGGTTGAAGCCGAAGCTGCTAACCTGTGACATGGACCAGGTCATTACAAGGTCTGGAAATTGCCAGGTCACCTCGTGCGTATCTGGCGCGTCTGTATTGTCCTTTATACAGTACTTACCACTGGTGCTGGTCACCCGGATTGGGAAATCGAGATCGAGTGCCCAATAAGGCAAGTCGAGAATGTGCGAGGCCATCCCGCAGGTCCGGCCGCCGCCGTAGTCCAGGAACAACGTGTGGGCGTATCCGCTCTTGACGATGTTTTCGTTGAACGGCCGCATTGGTGCGGGTCCGACCCACTGCTCCCAGTCCAGGCCGGCGGGCGGATCGCCGTCAGGTGGGTTTCCTTCACCTTCCGGTGCATGGTTTGCAACCAGGAAAGCACGTACGACGCTGATCTTTCCAAGATTGCCTGAACGAACTAATTCTACGACTCTGCGATAGGTGCTGCCGGCGTGGATTTGTGTGCCGATCTGACAAACCCGATTATATCGCAACACGACATTTTTGACCACGCGACTTTCGGCGAGGTGGAGTGTCATAGGCTTCTGCAGGTAGATGTCCTTGGCTGCCTCACATGTGTCGACCGCCTGGCGGCAATGCCAGTGATGAGGCGTGGCGATTATCACCGCGTCGACGTCCTTTTGCTGGAGCATGTCTCGGTAATCGTGATACGGTTTGGCACTTTTCTTAAACCTGGCCAGCAACACCTCGCGCTTCTTCTTCCAGATGTCACAAATTCCGGTAACCACGACATCTGGATACTCGGCGCATCTGCTCAGATTGGCGGTACCCATCGCGCCGGCCCCGATCAGGCCGATCTGTATCCGGTCGTTGGCCCCCGGCCTGCCCGGACCGGCCAGGGCACTGCCCGAAACGACCATCGGAACGCCTACGCCAACCGCGCTTGCCTTTGCCGCAGCGGCCATGAAGTCGCGCCGTGAAAATACGTTGTGCTTAGACATGACAATCTCCTTGTTGGTGGGTAAACGAAGAAACATTGATAGTATTCATTTGTCAATACGAACCTTTGGCGGGGCGGCATACGAAGCCCATACGTCGGCCAGCGCCGACTCGTCCGAGGTGCCCGGATGTATCCACAATCGGTACTTCAATACCATCCGTTTCCCCTTGGGTAAATGTACTTCGCGATCGCCGGGCCAGGCCGGTTGCATGGACCGCCAGGGAGGATATTTTCCAGGGGGCAGGTTTGGTAAGTGCGGCTGTGGATGGCTCGGGTAGTCCGGATTAGCCACGTGTTCCAGCATGGCCACGCCGGCAGGCCCCTTGCTGCCTGGGAAATTGCCCGTCAGATGGAACCATGCCCTACGCGGATTCGAATCGGCCGGTTCGATGTGCATCTTGATCTTGCGGCTGTCAAATTGCGGAAACGTGCGAAACGAGAACCCTCCGTAGCTACCGCCGGGTCGGCCGCCGATGGAGACGTCATCCACCAGTGCCGTCAGATAGATCGCAACGTCGATAAAGCGACGTCGGCCTTGTTGCCGGAAGACGTGGATTGCCACTTCCTCCCGAACAATCGGTTCCCGGTCGCCCCATTTCCAAACGTTTTCGGCCTCGATCACCGCCAACACACCGCCGGCAACAACGCGGCCCAGGGAAACCGGACGTGACCAGATACCGCCCGGTTGCGTCGGCAGAACACGAACCGCCCAAAGGTCGCGGACTTCGCCATTCCAACGCACCACCGGCCATGCCCAGGACACACCCCGGTGATGCGGATGATTCATCGAGTAGTCGTCGGTTAGCTGCTCGCCGTCGGGTCCGTAGACCGGATGGATATAGTCGCCCCTGGCGTAGTAAAGTGGTGGTTTGCTGTTTTTCTGAAAATGCTCGACGATCTCCGGCGGCGGCGGGACCGTGCCATGATTATAGCAAAGTACCGGCAGCCTGCCTTCTGTCACATCTACCGCTTGTCGCTGCCGATCTAGACGGACCTCCATCGCCGAGACGGCCGGTTGCTCGGCTGCCACCAGCCGGAACCGACGTTCGCCCTTACATCCCGGCGGCATAAGCCACCAAAGCCTGCCTTTGCGAGAACCTTCGCACTCTGGAATAAACTGTACCGGCACGGCACGCCGGCTTTCGCCGTTCCGGTCGGTCAGTTCTACTAATTGTAGATGTCTCGGCTCAACCGTCGCGTCGAAGATTTCAACCAGGTCGAGATTGATCGAGACCGGTGCTGATACCCGAGCAGCCGCCCCGTCCGCATCGGTTGCGACCAGTACCGGCGCATCGCCCAACGCCTGGGACGTTGTATACAAAACAAACAAAAATAGCACCATCGCGCAGTTTCGCATTTTCACACCTCCTTAAGTTGTATTTTGTTCACAACCCCACAGGCTGAGCTGCGGCGATGCTCTCATAACATGCGTTCATGGCCTCGATGGTTCGTCGGTGCCAACCAAGATTGATCTGTGGCGTGCTGCCGTTGCGCACACAGCCGACAAACTCGTCGATAAGTCCGATCCATTCGTCAAAATACGTGTACTGGACCGTGTAACGGTCGTTGGGCGCCCCGTTGTGATAGACGTTCGGTCCGAAGCAATCGACCACCATGGTGCCGTTCTCGCCGCCGATCGTCAGATTGACTTCCATCCGCTTGGGGAAGACTTCCCAGCCGGGGCCGGGCTCGGCCAGCCGTTCTTCCAGTCGCGACCACGAGGGGTCGAACAGGAACGTGCAGCCGTCGGTCATCTTGCCGTTGACCAGGAGCATGTCTTCCACTTCAAGGTCGGTACGCATGTTTGGCGCGACTTCGGCGTAAATGTGCTCGAAATCGCAGTCGGTCAGCCAGCGGATCAGATCGAATACGTGTGGATGGTCGCACAGCGCCCCGCCGCGAAAACGCCCATCGCCGTCGGCCAGGGGAACACGCTTCCCGAAGCTCTGCTCCGGCACACCCTGCCATGGGAAGGCCCAGACCGGCGACAAAGTGATATTCGTCGCCTGAATCGAGCGAATCCGGCCGACGGCGCCCTCGGTCACAAGCCGCTTCAATCGCCGTACCACCGGGTTGTAGTGCAACTCCAACTCGACCTGGCAAACCAGGCCGGCCTCATCCACCAATTCGATCATCCGGTCGTATTCGTCCAGATCGAACGTGGGGATTTTCATCGAAAGGATATGGACGCCGCGCTGGGCACACGCCTTAACCTGGCGAAGGTGCTCGCTGTTGGCAGAGGCCAGTACGGCCGCTTCGATCTCCGGATGCCGGTCGAACATTTCCTCTTCGTCGCGGTAGCACGGGACACCTTCGA
>JAUWHT010000172.1 GCA_030605745.1 Pirellulales bacterium
ACGGGGCGAGCCAGGGTGGCACGTCCCTGAGCGCAGCGAAGGGCGTGGTATACGCAGAACACGCCCATCACTACGTTCTGGGCGTGCCACACGATGAATAATCCGGGCTAGCGTTCTGCACCTAAAACCGGAAGACCCAAACAATTCAATGCCCAACGTGCGTAAGTCGCAGGCGACCATCTCGCACCTCGGCCAACACTCCGCCGGGAAACATCTGCTTGCGTGGGATTTCCGCAGTGATCATCTCCGCCAGCAGGTCCCACTGGGCAAAACCCATCGCCTGCATCGGCCAGGACTGTTTGTGCCAGGCGGCCATCAGCAACTCGCGGATAATGTAACACGGCTCGTCCGCTAGCACTGTAGTGTCGATTTGCACCGTGTCGGGGCTTTCCAACACCACGCACCGCTGGGCCAGGTCTTCGACCAGCGAATCGACCACCGTCTGCACCTGGCTGGCCAATGTACCCAGCCGAAGCAGGGCGTCGACCACGCCGGCGTTGAATTGCCGGGCCAAGTAAGGAAGCAACTCGTGACGGATCCGGTTTCGGGTGAACCGGGTGTTGTCGTTGCTCGAATCGGACCGGTAGCATTGCCCCAGTTCGTCCAGGTAGGCCAGCAAGTCCGCTCGGCGGACCGCCAGCAGCGGCCGGATCAGCGTCACGGGGCCCAGCGGCCTGACCCGGTCCATCCCGGCCAGCCCCCCGACACCTGTGCCACGGATGATCCGGTGCAGGATCGTCTCGGCCTGGTCGTCGGCAGTATGGGCGGTGACGACGTATCGGGCGCCGAGCCGCGTAGCCGTCTGCTGGAGGAATTCGTAGCGGGCCTTTCGGGCTGCGGCTTCCAGTCCGTCGCCGCTGCCGGCCGCCAGCCGGTCGACCCGGGCATGTCCGACCTCACACGGGGTGCCGAGCTGCCGACACAACTCGATGACGAACGTCTCGTCGGCCGCCGACTGATCACCGCGAAGCTGGTGATTCAGGTGGGCAGCGACCAGCCGGCCCTCGCCATCAGTTCTAAGCGTCGTCATCGCGCGCAACAGTGCCACGCTATCGGCCCCGCCCGAGACGGCCAGTAGGACCGTCACGTCCCGCCAGGCGTGCGGCGGCCAGGCGGCAGCCAAACTGACTTCGATTGGGTGCAATTCAGGCGACGGCACACGAATTCCTCAACGGGCTGCTAGCCCTTGACGGCGGCTAGCCTGTCGGCGGTGGACTGGTCGATGCAGACCCGTCGGATGCCGGTTGCTCGGCCCGAGCCGGGATCGATCTCGACGATGGTTCCGTGCAGCCGGACGTCTTTGGTGGCCACCTCGAAGCGGGTTGGCTGGAAGGTCCGCGCGGTTTCCAGCACGCGGTCGATCCGCCGGCCGAGAATGCTTTCATGCGGGCCGGTCATGCCGACGTCGCATTGGAAGGCGGTCCCGCCCGGCAGCACCTGCTCGTCGGCGGTGGCTACGTGGGTGTGCGTTCCCAATATCGCACTGACGCGACCGTCGAGGTAGCGGCCCATCAGTTGCATGTCGCTGGTCGCCTCGGCGTGGTAGTCCATTAGTATCACCCGCAGATCGCCGGGCAGCGTGGCCAAGACGCGGTCGGCCGCCTGCAACGGGCAATCTACCGGCGACATGAACACGCGTCCCAAGCAGGTGAAGACGGCTACGGGGACCCGGTTGCGGGCACGGAGGATGGCCAGATCGCATCCTGGGGCATCGCGGGGAAAATTGGCCGGGCGAACAATCTTTCGCTCGCTGCGGAGGATCGGAAAAATCTCGCGCCGACGGTAGGCGTGGTCGCCCAGCGTGATGCCGTCCAGTCCGGCGGAGATCAACTCCTGATAGATTGCCGGCGTCAGCCCCGATCCGCCCGCGGCGTTCTCCGCGTTGGCCACCATCAGATCGAGCTGTTCCTCAATTCGCAGCCCGCGCACGGCCTGGGCAACGATCTGTCGCCCGGGCTTCCCAACAATGTCGCCAATCAGCAGCAGCCGCACGGGGGAAGTCTTTCTAAATTATCAGTTGTCAGCAATCAGTGCACAGTCGTCAGTCGTAGGGTGGGTGCTTGCACCCACGCAAACTCGTGGTCCTCTGGACACGTGGGTGCAAGCACCCACCCTACACTACTAACCCCTAACCCCCTCGTCCCTGTCCCATAACCCCTGGCCCCTACCTCGCCATCTCCACGTGTCTTGTCTCGCGCAGGACGGTGACTTTGATTTCACCGGGGTAGGTGAGCTGCTGTTCGAAGGCTCTGACGATATCGTGACAGATTTTGGCCGCTATTTCGTCGGTGGTTTCCTTGGCGCTGACGATCACGCGTAGTTCGCGTCCGGCTTGAATGGCGAAGGCCTGGTCGACGCCGGGGAAGCTGCCGGCGATGGACTCGAGTTCTTCCATGCGTTTGACGTAGCGTTCCAGAGTTTCCCGCCGCGCCCCCGGCCGCGAGGCGCTGCAGGCGTCAGCGGCAGCCACCAGCACGGTGTACGGGTGATCGATTCTCATGTCCTCGTGGTGTCCGGCGGCAGCCTGGATCACTTCGGGTGGCTCTCCGTAGCGTTTCAACAGGTCGGCCCCGATCTTGGGGTGTCCGCCTTCGGCCTCGTGATCGGCGGCTTTGCCGATATCGTGCAACAGTCCGCAGCGCCGCCCTAGTGCCGCGTCGAACCCCATCTCGTCGGCCAACGTGCCGGTAATGTAGGCTGCCTCGATGGAATGCCGCAGGACGTTCTGGCTATAGCTGGTGCGGAAATGGAGCCGGCCCAGCAGGTTGACCAGCCGCGCGTGCAACCCGTGCACTTCGGCCTCGTGGCAAGCCTCTTCGCCGAGCTTTTGGATGTGGCGTTCCAGTTCGCGTTGCGTGCCTGCGACGATTTCCTCAATTCTAGTGGGGTGAATCCGTCCGTCGGCGATCAGCTTGCCGAGCGCGATTCGGGCCACCTCTCGGCGGACCATGTCGAAGGCGCTGACGATGACCACGCCGGGAGTGTCGTCGATGATCACGTCGACCCCGGTGACCTTCTCGAAGGCCCGGATATTCCGGCCCTCGCGTCCGATGATCCGACCCTTCATCTCGTCGTTGGGGATTCCCACAGTGCTGGTAGTGGTCTCGGCGGTGTGGGCGGCGGCGTAGCGTTGCAGCGCGGTGAGCAACATCTCGCGGGCTGTTTGCTCGCAGGTTTCGGTAATCTGCTTCTCGTACTTCAGGATCACGGCGCCGGTTTCCTGCTGGAGTTGGCCGTCGAGGATTTCCAACAACCGGTTGGTGGCTTCCTCACGGCTGAGCCCGCTGAGTTCGTGAAGGGTTTGCCGGTGCAGATCGATCAGCTTGGCGAGTTCCTCCTTGCGGCGGTTGGTGTCCTGGATTCGCTCGGTCAGCTTGCGCTGCGTGTTTTCGACGATTTTTTCCTGTTTTCGGAGTTGCTCGGCGTGTTCTTCCAGGGCGTCCTGGCGTTTGTCCAGCAGGTGTTCACGTTCGTGCATTTCGCCGCGGAGTTTTCGCAGTTCCTTCTCATTTTCGGCCTTTTGCTGGATGGCAAGTTCCTTGATTTCCAACTCGGCCTCGCGGCGACGGCTTCCTACCTCCTGTTCGCCCCGGCGAACGATTTCCCGGGCTTCAGACTCGGCATCCTTGCGGCGCAGGCGGTCCAACAACCTGACCAGAACGAAAGTCAGACCGCTAGCTAGCACTGTCACAACGACGATGGCAATAACTGTTTTTGGATCCACGGCTGGTTTCCTCGCAAACACGAAATCTTATCAGACTCCCGAAAAACTGCAACGGAGAATTGTCGCGCCAAACAGAATCTCGCGAGTAGCCCGATCGTGGGGTGGTGCTCCGCCGTTGCAAGGTGCAGGATTCACAATAGCCGGGACGCAACGCGTCGCGGGGGTCCGCCCGCGGGACGTTGTCCCCCGGCTATCAGCAAAATAGCAAGTTCCAGAACACCATGCCTCCAATGGCCAAGTTTGCCGTGGTCCTGCCCGCCGCCGGCAAGAGTAGCCGGTTTAGAGACAGGCACTACAAGAAGCCATACGCGCCGTTGGCCGGTCGGGCCATCTGGCTGCATTCGGCCGAACGGTTCCTTCACCGCGACGATGTGGTCCAGTTGATCCTGGTGATCTCGCCCGAGGACCGCGCGGATTTCAACTTCAAGTTCTCCTCCAACGTGGCCATCCTGGGCATCGAGGTGGTCGACGGGGGCGCCGAGCGGGTCGATTCGGTGGCCGCCGGCCTGGCCCGGGTCAAACCGGAAGCCGATTTCATCTGTGTCCACGATGCCGCCCGGCCATGCCTGGCCGACGCCTGGATCGACAAGATCTTCCAGGCCGCCGAGAAGTCTGGGGCGGCCATCTTCGCTATCCCCGTCAGCGGCACGCTCAAGCGGGTGGATGCCGATCAGAAGATCCAAGAGACTGTCTCCCGCAAGGGACTCTGGGAGGCCCAAACCCCGCAGGTCTTCCGCCGACAACTGCTGCTGGACGCCTACGCCAAGCGAAAAGGTCTCCAGGCCACCGACGAGGCCCAAATCGTCGAGCAGTTCGGACACCCGGTCACTATTATACCCGGCTCGCCGATCAACCTGAAGATCGCCACCAAGGAAGACCAGCGCCTGGCCGAACAGGCACTCAAAGCGCTGCCCAAGCCCAAGCTCGCCGGCCCGCTGCATCCGTTCGCCGGCATGGAATAGTAATAGAGTAATAGTGGAGAGTGGAGAGTGGAGAGTGGAGAGTTGTGGGGGTTGCGTGCTGAAGGTAAATGGTTGTAGATTACTGGTTCTGGAGGGTAAACATGACGGTGAAAGACTATCGTGAGTTGATTGTGTGGCAGAAGGCGATGGATCTTGTGGAGATGATCTACCACACAAGCGTCAAGTTTCCCAAAGAGGAACTTTATGGGTTGACAAGCCAAATCCGCCGCGCATCGGTCTCCATTCCATCAAACATTGCCGAAGGGCAGGGACGAAGAACAACTCGTGATTTCCTGCACTTCCTTGGAATGGCGTACGGTTCAGTGAAGGAAGTTGAAACACAAGTATTGATCGCTGAACGACTCGGCTACATTGACAAGAATCACTCGTTGAAACTGGTCGAGGCAACCACAGAAGTCGCCCGATTGATAAGCGGCCTCACAAATTCCCTCGAAAGAAAAACATAAACGGTATTACTCTCCACTCTCCACTCTCCACTCTCCACTCTCCACTCCCCACTCCCCACTCCCCACTCCCCACTCCCCACTCTCCACTCTCCACTCTCCACTCTCCACTCTCCACTCCCCACGAAACCCCATGCCCAACATCATCGCCGAACTCTCCTGGCGCGAACTGGTCAACCAGACCACCGACGATGAGAACCTGGCGAGGTGGCGGGCCGCGCGACCGCGGACTCTTTATGCCGGTTTCGACCCGACCGCCGATAGCCTGCACGTGGGCCACC
>JAUWHT010000460.1 GCA_030605745.1 Pirellulales bacterium
ACGAAGGGCGTGGTTGGGAACGCCGGTAGGCGCCGCCTTGCTGCCCATCATCACGCCCATCGCTACGCTTTGGGCGTGCCACACGGTGGGTGGCACGCCCAGAGGAACGAAGGGCGTGGTTGGGAACGCCGGCAGGTGCTCGTGATTGACCGTGTGCCACTGTTTTACAGAAGCAGCGTGCATGGAAGATGACAGCCGGCAGATGTGGCCAATTCTTGATCTTGAAATCTGCCGGCAGGCCGGGGGGCGGGGATATTTGCCAAAACTCATCCCCGGCGCGCCGGGGCACCGGGGTGCCGGCGAGACGCCGGCGTTGCGATGTGCCGGGGTGCCGGCGAGACGCCGGCGTTACAACGTCCACGGCGGTCGATGGGAATTGTTGGGCCGGTGAAGCATACGTCCAAAAACACCAACAATTCATAAAACGCCGGGAAAACGCCACTTGCAGGTGAACGTACATTAACTACGATAATAGTGCAATTGCCTTCCACGAAAAGGAAATCGAACATGATCGAACTGGGTCTGCACACCGACAACTGGCGCCCGTTAAGCGGCAACTTCCAGACCGCCGCCGAATCGGCGCTGAAGTACGGGATCGAGCACCTCGAATTCGCCGCAATCCACGGACAGTATTTTGTCCAGGCGATGGGATACGATCCGGGAATCTCGCTGCAATCGAATCCCCTGGCGCTGCGGCGCTATTGCGACCAGAGGGGGCTGAAGATCTCCCAGATCGACGGTTCTTATCCCCTGATGGGCCCGATGGGCTCCACGTTCGGCGTGCAGTACTGCCAACAGAGCATCCGCTTCGCCGCGGACCTCGGCTGCCCGATGGTCGATACGGTCGACGGCGCCTTCGAGATCGAGGGTTTCAGTCGCGAGGAGGTGTTCAACATCACCTGCGCCAACATCCGCGAGTGTCTCCCGTGGGCCGAAGACTACAAGGTGATTATCAACGTAGAACCCCATGGCCCGTACACTTCCGACGGCGACTTCATGGAACGGCTCTACGAGTATTTCCAGTCGGAATACCTACAGATGAACTTCGACACGGGCAATACCTTTATCGCCGGTCTGGATCCGCTGGAGTACCTCAAGCGGATGCGCAAGTACGTCACCCATCTGCACATTAAGGACGTCAGCGAGGGTCTGGCCGCGGCCGTCCGAGGCGAGGAGACCGGTATCGCCACCAGCGAAGTGGCCATCGGCGGCGGCGTGAACGCTGAAAACATCAAGAAGTGCATCCAATACCTCAACGAAACCAACTTCGATGGCGTGGCCTCGATCGAGTGCTGCGGCTCCGACGAGAACATCAGCCACAGTGTGGAGTTCCTCCGCGCGCTGATCTGAGCGCCGCCTGCTCCGTTTGGGGCGGCAGATCGGCTACCGTAGCGGCCCTTCGCGCGGCTTGTCGACGCAACGCCGCGACGTTTTCTTCGCCCTGTTTGTGTCCTTCCCGGCTGAGGAAAACCACCGATTCCTTTCCCATCAACCACTGCGTCAACGTTGTGTTCGGCAAGAAACCAGGGCGACGGGCGCCTCTCGGGCGAATTTGTGGCAAGAAATCACGCTCTCAAAAAAAAATTTCTGCCCGCCGAATATTCAGTACAGCCTCGCTTCGACCGGTTCCAACGGAGTGAACGTTGCGCACAACCGGCGCGCTGTCGGGTGGCTTTCTGGTAACAGCGCTCTTGCTTCAATCGGCGTCGGCGGGGTCGTCGGATCGGTGCAACCAGAAGTGCCGCGACTCGGCTTTTTGCCGCGCGGATTTCGACACAGCATAAGCCGGCGACTGCGGACTTCCCGCACGCTCTTGAAGCGTTTCTTGCTCCCCGAATTATCGCCGCTGCGAAGCGCTAAACACCGCGACTGAGGTTGGATAAAGCGGCCGGCGCGAGCGGCACTGGTGCTTGCGTAACTCTATGCCCAGACATGAGTTACGAAAACGATCCCGACCTACGCTGTCGCCTGCCGGACCATCCGGCGCGAGGAAAAATCGACCCCTACAATCCGCCTTCAGATCAGTCTGCGCAGAACGTCCGGCGCACGTCCCCACCACGTACGCGACGTACGCGACGGCCGACGAACGGGCAAGCAACGTCGGTGCGATCGCGCTTGCCGCGGCGATCGCGCACCGTGTGTGACGAGTGTTGATGGGCAAGATACCGACGGCGGTTTTCAGCGCGCTGTGATGCTCGACAAACGAGTCGGATAGCGTCCTTGCAGCGCGTCGGAGTAGGAGTCTTGCACACGGTTGTATGACGGGATCAGCTAACAAATTGGGGTTTGAACCACAAATTGTACTTGCAAGGATTTTGAAAATTAGTAGGATAGCGAAAGATGAAAGCGAACAGCGGCTTGTTTCGGCGCTCGGCGCGCCAGGGACAGGATGTCCGTGAGTTCGTTGTCTTGTTTCTGCGGCGAGGCACCTGCCGGATTTCGGCCCCAGCCCGACTGTCGGCAAGGTGATCGCCCAAAACGCTAGTTAGGAGGACGTGCGGTGGCCAAGAAGAAGGCAACGCGCAAGAAGGTCGCCAAGAAGAAGGCGGCCAAGAAAAAGGTGGCCAACAAGAGGAAAAAGAAAAAGGCCGCCAAGAAGAAGGTAGCCAGAAAGAAGGCCAAGAAGAAGGCCAAAAAGAAAAAGGCCGCCAAGAAGAAGAAAAAGGCTACCAAGAAGAAGAAGAAGAAGTAAGTCGCCGGGCGGTATCGCCTCGCGCGGCTGACGACTTCTTCGGCTTTGTGAGCTTGCTACGACGAGAAAGAAACGCCCGGCACGGCTGGCCGGGCGTTTCTATTTTCTTGATGCCCCCCTAGACAAGGGGCGGGTGCCGGTAAACATACCCTGTTTTCCCAGTCTGGGGTGTTTATCCAGAGAACACACAGGCCCGCGGTCCAGCGATGTCTCTTAGTCGGATGGGAAGGGAACGGGCTCACCGTCGAGTTGGCTTAGGGCGTTTTGGGCGGCCCGTTGCTCCGCTTCCTTCTTGTTCCGCCCCCAGGCCGGCTGGTAGCGATTGCTGCCCACCTGCGCGGCAACCTTGAAGCACTTGTTGTGGTCAGGCCCTTTTTCGTCCAGCAACTGGTAGGTCGGCGTGGTGCCATAATCCCGTTGGACCAACTGCTGCAACAACGACTTGTAGTTGGCGCCTAATTCGCCGCTGACGGCCAGTTCGACTTCCGGTTTGATGAATTTTTCGATGAACTTTCGGGAAGCGCCATCCCCACCGTCGAGGTAGATGGCTGCCACCAACGACTCGAACACGTCGGCCAACAGCGAAGGCGGCACGTCTGGATGGGTGGTCATACCCTTCCCCAATATGAGGAACTCTTCCATCCCCAGGGCCTCGCTGATCCTCGCGCACGTCTCGCGGCTGACCACCACCGATTTGATTTTGGTTAGGTCCCCCTCGAGGTAGTCGGGATACTGGTGGTACAACATCTCGCAGACCACCGCTCCGAGGATTGCGTCCCCGAGGAATTCCAGCCGTTCGTTCGAGGCCAAGCGGTGTTCGGCCCCCGAGGCGTGCGTCAGCGCTGCCCGCAACAGGCCTTTGTTCGCAAATTTGTAGCCGATCCGCCGTTCACAGTTCCCTAGGTCGAAAACCACCTGGGGACTCAAACCGGCCCGGACACCCAGAGACATGCAGAATCCTGTCACGAAAGGATACAATCACTTACAACCCGTCACGATTCACGCAACCTTAACAATAACCAAGGTTTTTGTCAATCCGCGATGGATAGACCCGACCACCCCGCCGCCGCAAACGCAGTCAAGCCCACCGTCGTGATTGTGGCTGGTAGGCTTTGACATCATAAGCCGTTGCTGCAATACTTGTGCACCAGGCGAAGAAGACCTCCGGTGCTGCCATGACCAACGTACTCTACCTGCCCGAGCTACGCGAAATGTTGGCCAAAAACGACGCGGCTGCGCTGGCGGAATTCTGCACCGAGCTGCACCCGGCGCGGACCGCGGAGTTTATGGAGGGGCTCACGGCAAAGGAGGCCTGGGCGGTGTTGCAACACGCGGAGCTGCCGTTGCGGGTGGAGATCTTCGGCTTCTTCGAGACGGGTAAGCAGATTGAAATCATCGAGACGCTCGATCGGGCCGAGATGGCGGCCTTCATCGGCAACCTGCCGCCGGACGATCGCGTCGACTTGCTGACCGAGGTCCGGCCCTGGATCGTCGAAGAGTTGATGCCGCTGATCCCCAGCGACGAGCGCCGCGACATCCAACGCCTAAGCGCCTATCCCGAGGATACCGCCGGCGCGGTGATGACCACCCAGTTCGCCCGCTTGAGCGAGGACCTCCCCGTCAGCCAGGCCCAGAACAAAATCGCCCGACAGGCCGAGGAACTGGAGACAATTTACTATCTGTACGTCGTCGACGAGGAGGACCACCTGCGGGGGCTGGTTTCCTTCCGGCAACTGGTCTCCGCGCTGGGCAAACCCGACACACGGATCGGCCAATTGATGGAACGCGACCTGGTCACCGTCAACGTGACCGACGACCAGGAGGAAGTGGCCGCGAGGGTGGCTCGATACGACCTGCTGGCAATCCCCGTCGTCGACGACGAGCACCACATGCTGGGCATCATCACCCACGACGACGTGATCGACGTGGTCCGCGAAGAAGCCACCGAAGATGCGCATCGAATCGCCGCCGTGGCGCCGCTGGACGTGGGATACCTGGAAACTCGCCTGCTCACGCTCACCTGGAAACGGGGTATCTGGCTGACGCTCCTGTTCTTTGGGGCCCTGCTGACCACGGCCGCCTTGGGTGAATACGAGTCAGTCACCAAGACATACGCGTGGCTCGTGCTGTTCCTTCCTTTGGTCATTTCCACGGGCGGGAATACCGGTGGTCAGTCGGCAGCGTTGGTCATCAGGGCGCTTGCCACCAGGGACATCACACTCGGTGATTGGTGGCGCGTGATCCGCCGAGAGTTGGCGATTGGGTTGCTGCTGGGAGGGTTCCTGGGAGCGATCGGCTACCTGATCGCGTTGCGGATAGCTCCAACATACGCGGCAGCCACCGTGATCCCATTGACTCTGCTGCTGATAGTCCTTTGTAGTACGTTGTTGGGCTCCCTGTTGCCCTTGGCGTTCCGCCGCTTCGGGCTGGACCCGGCAATGATGAGCAATCCGTTCGTCTCCGTGTTGATCGACGTGTTGGGGATCATCATCTATATGAAGGTAGCTTTGAGCCTGCTCCCCCCGGGGGCGCAGTAGGCGCGGGCGGAAGCCCGCGGAAGTGGTATGCTCGCCCTGTTTCTATAAATCGGCCTGCGAAGACCACGCTTCCAACCGCTCGATCATCTCCCCGTACCGGTCGCCGACGGCGATGACCTTGAAACGCCGCGATGCTGGGCCGGTGACCTCGATGTGGATCTCGATTCGCTCCCGCGGCAAGCTGGCCTTGACCCGATCGGCCCATTCGACCAGCACCAGGCTGTCGCTTTCGAAATACTCGTCCGGGCCGAGCTGGTCGAACTCATCCTCGTCGCGGAGCCGATAGGCGTCGATGTGGCAGATCGTGCGGCGGCCGTGGTACTCAGAGATGAGCACGAAGCTGGGGCTGACCACCTCCCGGCGGTCGACCCCGGCAGCCTCGGCGATCGCCTGCACCAGCCGCGTCTTGCCGGCGCCCAGCGTGCCGCACAGTGCGACGGTAGTTCCGTCGGGCAAAAGCTCGGCCAGCGCGGCGCCGAGGGCGGTGGTGCCCGACTGGTCGGCGGCATGGTAGGTAAAGTGATTCACGTTTAGCCCCGGCATCCACGCTGGGAAATTGCGCCGCCGTACCGGCGGTGGCTAAACACTACGCCGCGCCGCGTGGACGCAGCGGCTAAACTCTTTTAGAACTCGTGTTGCCATCCTTGCGGTTGCAACCGACATTGTACACCCTCGGCGTCGATTTGCCAGAGGCCCGGCTCGGCGACGAACCGCCCGATCGCCGTAAGCGGCACCTCTAAGGGCTGCTCGGCCAGCATACGCTGGGCCTCGTCCGGCGGTACGGCCAGGATCAACTCGAAATCCTCGCCGTCGGCCAGCGCGTGGTCCAGCGGAGTGGAGCCGTCGGCCAGTTGCCGGGCGAATCGGTGTGCATCGCCGGCCACCGGCACGGCGGCCGTCTGAACGACCGCCCCGCAGCCGCTCTCTTGGACAAGGTGGGCCAGGTCGATCGACAGCCCGTCGCTCACGTCGATCCCGGCGTGAAGCCGGTAACGCTCCATAAGCAGCATGGCTTCGCGGACGCGGGGCTCGAAGTCGAAATGCCGTCCGAGAATACTGCCGCCGAACGATCCGGTGACCACAATGCGATCGCCGGGCCTTGCCCTGTCGCGGCGTAGCAGCCCACGCTCAGTCAACGTGCCGATCAACGTGATGCTCACCACCAGCGGTCCGTCCCAACTGTTCGTATCGCCGCCGGCGATGGCCAGGTCGTACTGTTCGGCCAGCGGCAGAAGGCCCTCGTACAGTTGGACGGCCAGGTCCATGCCTCCGCGGCGCGGCAGCGCCAGGGCGATCACTGCGGCCAGCGGCCGGCTAGCCATTGCCGCCAGGTCGCTGAGGTTGGCAGCCAGCGCCTTGCGGCCCACCTGCCGCGGATCGACTTCACTCAACTCGAAATCGACATGATCGGTCAGCAGATCGACCGTCAGCACGCACTCGTCGGCCTCGGCCAATCGCAGCACGGCCGCATCATCACCCAGCCCCAGCCGCAGTAGCGGATGAGGCGGCAGCCGTTCGCGGAGCCACGCGATGAACTGAGATTCCATGGGCGAATGAAGCGGCGGTTAATCCGCTGGCATTATCATGCCGAGCAGTGCCGATCGCAATAGAGCATGTCCCACGGGGCAATGTGAAACTCTGCCTTACCACCCTTCAAGGTGGCAATAAATTGCCATCCCCTCGACCGCCTGCCGCCCACCGCCTACCGCCGCGCGGTCTTCGTGCCCACCGGCAGGTAGCCGTAAAGGGTCTCGTTGCCCCGGAGGATGTAGAACTTCACCGGGCTGAGGCTGGAGAAGTCGGGGCGCTTGAGGATGTAGGAGACATTTTCTACGGAGACTGTCTCCCACACGTGCATTCCCACCAGCACGTCGCCTTGGCGGATCCCTTGATTGGCGGCCGGGCTGCCCGGGCGCACGGCGATGACCGACAGCCCGCCGCGATACCGGGTCTGGTACTTGCGGCGGAACTGCCCGGCCGGGATCGACTCCAGTTCCAGCCCCAACGTCAGCCAGGCGGGATCGGTCGGCGTCTTGACCCGCTTGGGCACGTCTGCCAGTTTCAGGTGCATGGTGATCGGACTGCCGTCGCGGCGGACGACCAACTTGATGTTCTCGCCAACCTTGCGGTCCAGCATCGCCCGCTGAAAGTCGAGGCCCCGCTCGATCTCGATCTGGCCCACTGCGGTGATTACGTCGCCGACTTCCAGCCCGCAATCGGCCGCCGGACTCTGCTTCTCGACCGAGGCCACCACGACACCGTGCTCGGTCAGGCCCGAGTCGGACGCCGGCACCACCCCGTGCCACGTCTGCTTCTGGGCGCAGGAGGCCAACAGCTTGGTGACCACGCTCATCGCCTTGTCGGCGGGAATGGCAAAACCGATGCCCTGGGCACCTGCCCGAACCGCTACGTTGATCCCAATCATCTGTCCGTCGATGTTCAGCAGCGGGCCGCCCGAATTGCCCGGGTTGATACTCGCGTCGGTCTGGATCAGGTCGTCGTAGTACTGGGCATCGCTAACTTGCACGGCGCGGTGCAGGGCACTGATGATTCCCCGGGTTACGGTGTGCTCATACCCGTAGGCGTTTCCCACCGCCACCACCGTCTCACCCGGCATCAGGTCCGAAGAGGTGCCCACCGTGATCGGCGGCACCTTGGTCGGGGCGTCGAGCTTGATGATGGCCAGATCGGTTTCCATGTCACGGGCGACCAGCTTGGCTGTGCACGACTGGCCGCCGGCCAGTGTAACCTTGATCTGTCGAACCCCGTCGACCACGTGGTGATTGGTCATCACGTATCCGCGCGGGTCGATCACTACGCCGGTTCCCATCCCGTTCACACGCCGGCCGACCTTGCTAGGCCCCGGCGGCTGCGTGTCGGCAGTGCCGATGGTCTTCTCGCCCCGGATGTTGACCACGGATGCTCGGGCCCGCTGCACCGCGCGGACAATCGGTGTCTGGCGTAGTTCCGAACCGCTAGTCCGAGCAACCAACAGCAACGTCGACAGCAACAACACCAGCCCGATGTGAGCAGTCGGGCGAGTGAACCATCTCGGATGCGCGGGTTGGTCGAGCATACCATGATAGATCGGTTCACCATAATCCGTGCCTTGACAGGCGGGGTTACGACTGGAATAAACTACCCAATGCGCCAGCCGCGCGCGAATCCCGGCAGTTCGCGACGGATAACCCGCCCGGGGTGGAGTTTGCGGACTGTGCGCGTCAGACACACGTCCGCAGACAATGTCGAACTCTTAATCTGAAGAGAATAGCCCCGCCTGCCCTGGGCCGGCCGATTTCAAGGTCAAGAATTGGGCCACCGACGGAATTTCTTGCCCTACTGTTGATTAGGGAGGAGTAGCTCGGGGGCAATCTGGAATGTATCCGCATCCAGGTCGATGGTCACGGTGGTGCCGTCGGCAAAGGTTGTTCGCTGTTTGCGGTAGCTCTTGTCGAGGAACTCGTGGTTGGTCATTTCCAGCAGACCGACCCTTTCGTGCAGGGCGCACATCGTCCGAATTCGGGCGGGGTCGGCTTTGGGGGGATCTGCCCCCACGATGTCCGTGTACACTAGCGACATGTAGGGCAGACCGGCGTTAGCCAAGCCGTGCAGGTAGCCAGAGTCGTTTTTTGGGACACCCCCCCCATTACCAACCAAACACCGCACCAGGATCGCCACGTGGGAAAAAAAACAGTGCAACGGAACCGGGATCCCCACCCCACCACCCAGCGACCCAAACAGTACCCCCTAAGCCC
>JAUWHT010000371.1 GCA_030605745.1 Pirellulales bacterium
GGCCGGCAGCACCCAGGAGCCGGAGGAGGCTGTAATGCTGGACGTCTATCGCCGATTGAGCCCGGACTGGCCGCAGTTGCGGCTGGTGTTGGTCCCGCGGCACCCGGACCGATTCGAGGCGGTCGTCCGGCTGCTGGACACCTCGGGCCTGCCCTGGCAGCAGCGAACGGAACTCGACCACAAAGCCGCGACCGCTGGTCGCGCCCATCACAAAGCCGCGACCGGTGGTCGCGCCCAAACAACCAACCGCGTATTGCTGGTCGACGCGATAGGCGAACTGGGCGCATGGTGGGGAACGGCTCGGATCGCGTTCGTCGGCGGCAGCCTGGGCAACCGCGGCGGGCAGAACATGATCGAGCCGGCCGCTTACGGCTCCGCCGTCTGTTTTGGTCCCAACACGCGCAACTTCCACGACATCGTGTCCACCATGCTGGCCCGCGAGGCCGCAGTAGTCGTGACCGACGGCGACGACCTGACCCAGTTTGTCCGTTGCTGCCTGGAGGATCCCGATTACGCAACCGCCCTGGGCGATCGAGCCAGGACCTTGGTACTCGGCCAACTCGGCGCGACCGAGCGGACATTCCGGCTGCTGGCGGAATTGGCCGGATTGACATTCTCAGCCAGTAGCTGTAGGGTGAGGTGATGTACATTGTTTAGCCGCCGCGTCTACGCGGCGCAATTTTCCCGGCGTAGACACCGGGGCTAAACTAAGGGGAATCTTCCCATGGTAAATGGCAAATTCTTGTTCACCAGCGAGGCGGTCAGTGGCGGTCATCCGGACAAGCTGGCCGACCAGATCTCCGACGGCATCCTCGATGCGCTGTTCGACGAGGACCCTTACAGCCGCGTGGCTTGCGAGACGATGGTGACCACGGGCATCGCGATCGTGGCCGGCGAGATCACCACCAAGGCGGTGGTCAACTATGCAGACGTGGTGCGAAAGGTGATCCGCGAGGTGGGCTACACCGACGACGCAATGGGTATCTGTGCCGACACCTGCTCGGTGATGCTCTCGATTGACCGGCAGAGTCCCGACATAGCCATGGGGGTGGACGCCGATGAGTCGACGGGCAAGGGGATCGGAGCCGGTGACCAGGGCCTGATGTTCGGCTACGCCTGCAACGACACGCCCGAGTTGATGCCCCTGCCGATCGCCCTGGCACACCGGATTCTGGCCCGGCTGACCGCCGCCCGGAAGCAGGGCGAAGTCGGCTGGCTGCGGCCCGACAGTAAGAGCCAGGTGACGGTCGAATACGACGGGCACAAGCCGGTGCGGATCGACACGGTGGTCGTCTCGACCCAGCACGGTCCCGACGTCAGCCAGGAAGAAATCCGCGAGTTCGTCATCAACAAGATCGTCAATCCGTCGCTGCCGGAGGAACTCGTCAACGGGCAGATCAAGTACCACATCAACCCGACCGGGCGGTTCGAGGTCGGCGGGCCGCACGGCGATTGCGGTCTGACTGGGCGGAAGATCATCGTCGATACCTACGGCGGCTGGGCGCGGCACGGCGGCGGGGCGTTCAGCGGCAAAGACCCCACTAAGGTCGACCGCAGCGCCACCTACATGGCCCGGCACATCGCCAAAAACATTGTCGCCGCCGGACTGGCCGACCGCTGCGAGGTGCAACTGGCCTACGCCATCGGCGTTTCCGAGCCGGTCAGCGTGCTGGTCGATACCGAGGGAACCGGCAAGGTCGACGATGGGCGCCTCTGCGAGTTGGTCCGCGAGTTGTTCCCCCTGACGCCCAGCGGAATCATCGAGTATCTCGACCTCCGCCGGCCCATATACCGGCTGACCTCCGCCGGTGGGCACTTCGGCCGCAGCGAACCGGAATTCACCTGGGAAAAAACCGATCGGGCCGCCAAACTGGCCGAAGCGGTAGGCGGTAGGCAGTAGGCAAAGAGGGGGTGGCAATTTATTGCCACCTTAAGTGGTAGATGGTTTGGAATCATCCGCGAACCTGAACGGTGCGGCCGCCGCCTTCGATTGGCCGATGGCCGAGTTGCGACGATGGTCGGTCGGCACATTGCTCGGACTATTGGGATCCGCAGCGGTGTTGGTCGGTTGGCGACGTCTGGCCGGGGCGCTCAGCAGCCCGTTGCAGCCGTCGGCGTTGCTCGCCGTGGGCGTGCTGCTGACCCTGGCGGCTATCGGCATCCGGTCGGCGTGGTACTACCTCCCCGCGGAAGCTAAAACAAGAGGTCTCGATTGGTCAATAGCGCTTCTACCGACCGCGGCAGTGCTGGCCTTGGGCGCCGCGTTGAGTCTGCCGGGCACGGCGCCCGGCGGAGTGGCAGCATTCTGGGCGTTGCTAGTGACCGAAGAGCTTTGGGCGTGGCGGTCGGCAGTTCGGCGAAGGCTGCGTCCCGCATCGCCCGGGGCACGGGCGGTCCGGCTGGCTCCACCTCAGAAGGCGCTATTAGCCCGTCGATCGTCGACGGAGTCGCCTCCCACAATCCCGGGGTCGCCTCCCACAATTCCGGAGTGGAGTACGATCCCGGCCGACGAGGTGCTCCAGCAACTCACCCGCAGCCAGGCCGCCGACGGCAGCGGACAAGTTGCCGGTTGGTTGCGGATGCCGTTTGCCGCCGGCCAGCGCACGGCCAGCGTGCACGTGGCATTCTGTCCGCCTTTTCCTAAAACGCCCGAATTGGCAGTCGAGCAACTCGATGGTCCGCCGACGCGGATCAAGACAGCCCAGTTGTTACCCTACGGAATGCGGCTCGATTTGAAACTCAACTGGACGGCCGAAGAGCCGCTGGTCGTGCTGCTAGAGTTCTCGGCGAGGGGAGGGGGATTGGAGATTAGGGATTGGGGATTAGAGTCAAGTTCCAATCCCTAATCCCTAATCCCTAATCCCCAATCCCTAATTGGTCTTTGCCACTTGCCGGAGGTTCAAGTAGTCCACAGTGATGGCCAGGGCCTCGTTAAGGTAGTAATCGCGTTTGATGGCGGGCTGACTGGGATCGTTGAGTTCCTCGATTTTTTTCTGCTCTGCCTTGTCGGCGTTCAGTTCGGCGCGCTCCTTGATGAATTCCTGTTCGTTCAGCGTGACGTACTTCTTCTCCTTCTGCCGTTTGTAGCGTGCGATGTTATCGAGCACCTTCTGGAACTTCTCCGACTGGCTACGGCGTTGCTCAGAAAGGTAGCTGAGCCGATCACGGATGGCTGGGTCCACGTAGCTAAGCCGCTTGAAATCCAACGGCTGGACCTTATCGAAGGCAACCGGATAGTCCAGGTCCTCCTCGCCCACGTCGAGGTGGGTGGTCAACGACGGCAGTTCGATGTCGGCCAACACGCCACGATTCTGGGTACTCTCGCCGTTGGGGCGATAGAACTGCTGCATGGTGATCTTCAGGGCCCCCATCCGCGGCGAGTTCGGAATCCTGAACAATCGTTGCCCCAGGTCCATCAAGCTCTGCACGGTCCCCTTGCCGTGAGTGGCCCTGTCGCCGATGATCAGGCCGCGGTGGTAGTCCTGGATAGCCCCGGCCAGGATCTCGCTGGCGCTGGCGCTGAACTTGCTGGTGAGCACCACCAGCGGTCCCGACCAGGCTGTTCCCGGATCGAGATCAAGATACGGATGGACCCGGCCGTTGGCGTCTTTGACCTGCACGACCGGTCCCTGGTCGATAAACAGCCCGGTCAGGCTGATCGCCTCGGTCAACGAACCGCCGCCGTTGCGCCTCAGGTCGAGCACCACGGCGTCGACCCCCTTTTGTTTGAAGTCGTCCAGAATCCGGCGGACATCTCGGGTGGTGCTTTTGAAGTCGGACAAGCCGCGTCGGGCACCCGCCATGTCCATGTAGAAACTGGACAGTTCGATCACGCCGATCTTGTACGGTTGGCCGTCCGGCTTGAGGCCGTCGTCGAATATCTCGCCCCGGGCCTCACTGTCCTTTAGTTCGATCTTCGCCCGGGTAATCTCGATGATCTTCCGCTGGGGGTCGTCGACCGAAACCACTTCCAGCCGGACGACCGTACCCCGTTTACCGCGGATGAACTTGACCACGTCGGAGAGTTTCATATCGACCGTATCCACGATCTCGCCGTCGGCGCCCTGCCCGACGCCCACGATTTTGTCCTCGACCTTCAGCCGGCCGTCCTTGTCGGCGGCTCCGCCGGGGATGATCTTCTTGATCACCGTGTACCCGTCCACCGATTGCAACGATGCCCCGATCCCCTCCAACTCCAACCGCATTGCAATCTCGAAGTTTTCCAGCGTCTCCGGCGACATGTAGCTGGTGTGTGGATCGAAGGCCGTGCTGAGCGCGCTCAGATACATCTCCAACAACTCCTCGCCGTCGGTCTGGTGCATCCGTTTCGCGAAGCTGTGGTAGCGCCGCTTCAACTTTTTCCGGGCTTCCTCGCCCTCGGTCTCGTCCACCTTCAACACCAACAGGTCGTACTTAATCCGCTTGCGCCACTTGTTGCGTGCCTCGGCTGCGGTTCGGGGATAGCGGGCGATTTCCCGATCGCTCACCATCCGCTCGTCCGCCGTGAAGTCGTGCTCGATCGACAGTAACTCGTCAACCACCTTCACCCGCTCGTCGATCCGTTGCAAGAACGTCTTGAAAACCATGTAGGCGAAGCTGACGTCGCCCTTGCGAGCCATGTCATCCAGCTCGTTCCGGTACTTCAACAGCGCGTCCACGTCGGACTGGTAGAAGTAAACCTTCCACGGGTCCAGCAACTTCAGGAAGGTCTTCACGCAGCGCTGGGAAATCTCGTCGTCCAGTTCGTGACGCGAGAGATGCTCTCGACGCAACAACGACGCGACGGCCAACGTCACGTGCCGGTCGTTGGCGCTAGGTTTGACCGGATCGGCCAACACCGCGGGGTATAGACACGCGGCAGACAACAAGATAAGCAACAAACTGCAACATCGCCGCCCGGCGGTGGAAATGGTCGAATGCCTCATCCGTCGCTCCTCAAAGGGGGAAACAGAAAAACTGGGAGAAAAACCTGACTGCTGTAGGCGAAGACACTCTAACAAAACCCCCTCTACTAGAGGGGGGATTGCGTCAGAGTGCACAAATACATACTACTCTACAATGCCGGGCAAAACAAGGTCGCCGCTTGGCGGGCTAGTATCTCTACGAAAGGGAGTTGGGGAGTGGTTCAATCTGAAGTGGCATGACTATAATAACGAAAAGAGCCGGCATGTAACTGAGGTGTGCAATCCTCAAGAAAGGATCCACTTCGATGACCACAGTGCAAGCAACAGCAGAGGTCTTCTTGACCGCGTTACGGGCATTACCCAGGAAAGAACGGGAAGCCGTTCTGGCCAGCATTACCGACGACGAAGATTTTCGAGAAAATCTGCTGGATCTTGCCCTGATCGCGGACAGACGCGGTGAGCCCTCGCGTCCATTCGACGAGTATCTCGCGGAAAAGGACAAGTGATCGAAGTGCTGGCGGTGGGACATCGGAAGGATGTATACCGTTAATCCCTACCCGCCCAACCCCGACGACCGGATCATCACCGCCATCATCTTCAGCCGCTTGATGGCCTTGACTGCGTGGGGTTCTTCAGCCGGGATGACAATCATCTGGCCGGCGCAGAGGGGCATCGAGTTGCCGGAGATGGTGATCTCGGCCTCGCCCTCGAGCACCTGGACCAGGGCGTCGAAGGGGACCGCATGTTCGGTGAGTTCTTCTCCCGCGTCGAAGGCGAAAAGCGTGACCGTGCCCGTCGCCTTGTTGATCAGCGTGCGGCTAACGACCGCTCCGTCCTGGTAGTCGACTAGGCCGGCCAGTTCAACCACGTTTGCCAGCAAGTCCTCGCCGGCGGTGTTGGCATTGTTTCCCATGCTCTGGGTTCCTCTACTAAGGAAGATAGGAAAAGCATTTCGGAATTATACCTCACCGCATGGGGAAAATCCATGACAGTGTGTTTGTTTAGCCGGCGTGCTTGCACGCCGTGAAAATACCATGATTTTCGGCGAAAACACGGCGAACAAGTTCGCCGGCTAAACTTCGGTGAGAGTTTATCTAAGCTACCGCGGCAGAAGGTTCCTGATCCGATCCAAGAAGCCGGTTCGCGGCGACTCTTTGGCGGCGGGCGGCTGGGATGTTGTCGGATTGCGGGTCGGGGCGGCCAGCGGCACGACTCCCGGCTGAAGCGGGACGTTCTCCTCAAGGAATCGCGGCCAATAGCCCTCCAACAGCCGCACGCAATCGCCCACCTGCCCGTTGCGAAGCGTCACGTGGGCAAGCGTGATCAGCTTGGACAGTTCGGTTACTTCCTTGCTGCTGAAGCAAAGGTCGAACAACTGCACGTCATCCAACCAAACCTCGCCCGCACCCATAAGGTCGAACCGTACACGTAACTGCGTGAGCCGCTGAAGCGGCAGATCGTCCACCTGGAAGACGTACTGGGCCCAGCTTGTTCCGATCGGCACGACGCCTTGCGCGCCACCCAGAGCCAATCCGACCTGGGCGAAGCGGTAGTAATCCTCAGCGCCCAGCTTGCCTTCCAAAGCCAATCGCAGGGGCGGCTGCCGGGCGGCGCTCTCCGCCCGCAGCCAGACAGACATCGACAACCGGCCGGTGGCCGGCGGCGAAAACGGCCGGCTGACCAGGCAGGCCACCGGTCCGTTGCTGCTAATCTTTGCCGACCGGTCGCCGCTGCGCCGCTGCAACTTATCCGGCCCGATGGTAACCCCCGGCCGCCTGGTGACGACCCAGCCGGGGAGTTGGCTCTCACCGGCCGGTTCTCGTTCGAATCCGGGGTTGTCCAACACGACCAGCGGCGGCGGATTGCGCAGCGAGGCGGCCCGGGCACCTAACTCCTCAATCCGCTGCCCCAAGACTGTTTCCACCGCACCGGGTAACATCACCTGTGGCTCGGAAAGCCGTACACCCGGAGCCGATAACCGCACGGCCACCAGGTCGTACGGCGCCAACTCGACCGTCCAGTAGGTCTCGTTCCCCTCGCGCTTCAGCGGTGCCACCTGGCGGGTGCCGGTCAGTTCCTTCAACCGGCAGCCGGCCGGTGCAGCGACCCGGACCCGGGCGGTGGTCTTAAACGCAGCATCGTTGACCGCGTACACGAACGTGCCGGCAGCTTGTGTCACGTAGCGAAAGGTCACCGGCTGCGACGAATCGGACCCCACCTCCTCGAAACGGACCGCCGGCAAGCACCGATAAGCGGCCACCAGGTTCCGGATCGACTCCTCCTGTCCCAACGGCAGCAGCCAGCCGCCGTCGACCATGGCCTGGCAGTCGAGCGTGGCCAGGCTGTGCACAAACCGCCGACGGTTCTGCCAGTCGGACGGAACCGGCTGGGAAACCAGCCACGTGTACGCCGGCTTGAAAGGGCTCTTCCGGTCGAACGACTCGATGCGGATCTCCTGCGGCTGGTGGAAGAATAGGCTGCCCGGCGTCGAAAGACCACGGAAGTAGCGGTGCAGGTCGGGCATCCGGCCGATTTCCAGGTTCACAGCCTGGGCATTCAGGTTTCCGCTCGGGGTGATCCGCTCGGGTCTCAAGAACACCAGCCCTTCGATATCCCGATAATGCCGCGCGTCGATCCCCACCCGCAAAAGTGCATCGGCAATTGTCGTTCGCTGCGGAAGCGCCGGCCTCAGATCGTTCTGCAGCTCGGTCCCGGCCAGCGCGGCGGCACCGGTCAGGTACAGTCGGCTGCCGGGCCGAATCGCGGTCAACTCATTGTGGACTCGGCGATAGAACCGGCTGAGCTGCTCTGCCCGCCAATCAAGCCACAGCCGGCGAGACTCGCCGGTCAGGAAGCCGGCCCGCCGTGCAAACCGCTCCGGACCCACACCCGGTACCTTCTGCTGCGTGTCCCGTTCGAATCGGGCGATCGTCGCATCGTCCATTCCCCAATCCGCTCCCGGCAACTGGGCATAACCGTGGGCCGAAAGCTGGATGGCCAGCCCGGCAAACGACGGGTGCCGGCCGTACCGGCCGATCAGTTCCTGCACCACTGCCAGCATTGCCTCTTGGACACGCGGCTGGAGCACGTTGTAGTAAGGGGCCAGGCCTCGCCGGGTGGGGTGGGTCTGGCACCAGGTGGCCCCGTCGGGACCGATCCACTCGACGGCTTCACTGCCTGGGGTGCCCTCACGCCGGACGGCCTCCAACTCCGGCAACGGTGCAGCAAACTCGATCGCCGGAATCAGTTGTAGACCCGCCCGATCAAACAGCCGCAATAACATCTCCAACACGTCCTTGCGCACCGGGTCCTGAGCGGTACTGAAGAACACCCCGGTGTCGTATCGTGGCGTCGGCTCGAGGATTTCGCTGGGATAGATCGTGCTGCCGTCGGCCAGTACCGAAAGGACCAGTCCGTTGTAGCCCACATGATGCAGATACTCGACCAGCCGCGTTCCGCCCTGATAGAAGGTGGTCCAGTCGTCCAGACTGCGGCCGCTCCAACGGTCCAACGACTCGCAGGCTGAGAAGTTCTCCGGAAACAGCGGCCGGTCGAGATAGGCGGCAAACAGACGCTCAGACTGTCGCCGGGGCTCGGCGGCAGGCGCCGGCGGCAACCGGTCCCAGCCGGCAAGAACACGAATCTTCCCGTACACCGCCGACGAGTGCTCGCGACGGTTGCTCAGGAGCACCATTGGGCTGGTAGTTCGGGGCCAGAAGATCAACCGGTGCCGGAGCCAGCGGGGCGTGGCATCGCCGCCGGCGAGCTGCGCCGGGCAGTCAACTCCCGAGTCCAGCCCAATCGGCATCAGCGCCCCGGCAGCGTTCGGCTCCAGAATGCTGATCCCCATCGTCTGCGGCACGTCGCTGGGATAATCCACTTCCAAGACGTGCGGCCGGCCCGGCCGGCTGACAGGCAGCGTGTAGGCCTCCCAACTCACGTCCGGCGATTCGCTGTTGGGGCTCAGCTCGACGAGTTTCCCTAAGGGGTGTTGCCGGACCTTCATGCAGCCGTTGCCCAAGGGGCCCTTCCACAAACGTGGAATCTTCGCAACCTGCGGCAGCTTCGCCAGCCGCTCCCACCACCGTGGATTGGCCGGATCGATCTCGACCACCCGGTGCAACTCCCCGGGGCCGTCGATCGACAGCGTTTGCCCCTTGGGACTGAGTACCAGCAGTTGCACCTTCCGCTCGGCTACCGTCTTGTTCCAACTAAGCGGCCTGAGCGGACTGCGAACCGCCTCTTGCCAGCCGGCATTGCGCGTGGCCGTCAGAAGCACCTCGTAAACGCCCTCCTGCTGCGGCAGATTCACCTCCAGCGGTATGGCTACCGGCTGGCCCGCATGCACGTCGCGCTCCGCCGACCACAACTCCTTCTGCCCGCCTGCGGCAACCAGCCGGGCCCTGATGCGAACCGTGCTGCCGACAGACAGCGGGAACAAGTGGGGCCGAAGCGTAAAGCGGAACGCCTCGCCCGGCTCGAAAACCAGCCGGTTGCCTGAGAAATCCACACGCAACCGGTCGCCCGGCGCGGGACGCACCAACAGCCGGTTGCCCCGGGCATCCAGCGGCTTGTCGTAGAACTCCTCGAACAGCCCGGCCAAGGGGACCTCGATCCGGCCAGGCGCCTCGAACCTGTCGGCAGCGGTCAACTCCACCAGAAGCCTTGCGTCCTCCGGGGCTGTTACCAGCAGATCGACGCCGTCGTACGCCCGGGCGGTCCGCTGACGAACCATCAACCGGCCGTCGTCCAGCCACATCGAGCCCGGCTCGTCGGCCTCGATGCCCAGCGGGCGTGGCTCGGAGAGGGTGCCTTGGCTGAGCGAGATGACCCCCTCCCAAAGCCGCTCGCTGCCGCCGCCCCAGGCAACCCGCACCCGCATCGGCTCCTCGGCAACCACGGACCCGTACGCCGCCAGCACCAAAAACAACAGCGCAGACCCCCAGCCCCAGCGGGTTGCCGCAGCCGAAACAGTCGATGCACAAGCTGTGCGCGATGTCTTCGGACCTCCGTGTCCGATCATCGTCGATCCAGCGAATTGAAGAAGCGTAGAAGAGGGAGAAAGGGATGCCTGCTTGCAACAAGGGGCGGCGGATTATATCCACAACCCACCCCATCCACCTAGCCCGAATCGGCCCGATTCTTGCCGTTTTTCCATGTAAGTACGGAAGAATGGGAGGAGTAGGCAGGAAGGTTTAGCCGCCGGGCTTGCCCGGCGCGTTGTTGGGGTGGCGTTTAACTACCACCCCAACGCGGCGCGCGGCGCGTTGCTACATACTGACATTCCGATGTTTTGATGGTATAATGTTATGATGACGTAATGACAAGGAGTAAGAAATGGCCGTTTCTAGCAAGAGATCGACGTTTTACCTGGATCCCGCGCTTCACAGGGCATTGCGGCTGAAGTCTATTGAGACCTCTCGTTCGATGTCAACACTTGTTAACGAGGCGGTAAGGGAACTCCTTGCCGAAGATGTAGAGGACCTGGCGGCCTTCGATGAAAGAGCTTGCGAACCTCTGGTTACCTTTGAAGACATGCTCAATCCAAGATGACGAGCACACCGTATGGGTTGTGAAAATTGGTCACAGGCGCGAGGTCTATAGATGAGTGGCGGTCCGAGAATGCTCCCGACATGATTCTCGGTCAATAGCCGGGGGGCAACGCCCCGCGGGTGCATCACCGCGACGCGTTGCGCAGGCGGCTATTAGGCTATTTTTTGCGAAAACTACTTCAAGCAGAGGGTCTGCTCGTACTGGGCAATCACGTTCTGGAGACATTCGACCTCTTCCCGGCAGCGGTTGGCAATGTTGTTTACTTCCCAGCGGTCGTCGGGCTTGGCGAACAGTTCCGGCTGGCCGGCGGTGCGGAGGTACCAGGCGGGCGTGCGGATCGCCCGCTCGGCACCGTCGCCCAGGATGCACAACCGGTCGCGCAATGTCTGGACCTCTTGCCGGACGATCGGCATCAGGCTCCCCGCTGAGGGCGACGGCGGCAGGTCGGAAACTCCAAAGCAGTCTAACAGCGTGGCCCAAAGGTCGGCCGGCTCGATCAGGGCCTGGCTGCGGGCAGCAGCAGCCTGGCCGTCGGGAAAACGCAGCAAAAGCGGCACGTGCACCAACTCGCCGTAAAGCGCTTCATCGCACGGGCCCACCCGGCGATGCTCACCCAACGGAAAACCCCGCGACGAGGTCAACACAAGCAGCGTCTGCTGCCCGGCCGCACCGGATTCCAACAACTCCAACAGTGCCCCGAAACACGTGTCCAGCAACGACACCTGTCCGGCATACGCCTGCGCGATGCCCAGCAACTCGTCCGGATCGTGGTCTTCGGCAAGCATCCGGTCCGGCACTTCCGCCGAGTCGGGTGGATCCGGGTCGCCCTGGTCCCAATAGGCGCGGCGGAACTCGAGTGGCGCGTCCCACACGGTGCCCAGGCCACCTACGTGACACCACAACAAAAACGGCTCTCGGGCCGACTCGAGCCAATCGATCACCTGGACGAAGCAACGGGCCAGATGCGTCTGCTCGATCTGTTCGGCCGCTTGCGGCTGCCAAGGTGGGTCGATCTCGATTAGTTCGTCGAAGTCGATGGCCGACGGATGCGAGGCTACCACCTGCTCGTCGGTCAACAGCGCGGTGTTGATGCCCGCCTCACGGAGCATCGCGCAGAGCGTCGGCCGATGCTGCGGCGGCTCCTGCGGACACATCGCGTGCCAACCCTGCCAATACGAGCGGTAGAGACTCTCCAGCCGCGGCGAATCGATCAGCACCTGATCGAAAGTGAACGCCTGGCCGGCCAGCCGATCAAAGGCGGGCGTTTCGATCCACGAGTTCCCATACGCCCCCAAGTGCCCCGTGTGCAGCCGATCGACCACAAGACAAATCACGTTCATGACGTTGGGGTCAGAGCGCACTTAGTCATTAGGGACCCCAGTACAAACCAATAGTAACGAGTGGAGTCCATTCATTTCTCCCTACCATATCAAAGCCACCGCTTCAACACAATCGGCCCTGCGTCGGTTGTGCAGGCTGAGAGCAGCCGCCCGTTTCTTGCTATTGCTGCCGGATCATGCTATCATTGTTGTCTTGCCGTTGGGGTCAGAGCGCACTTAGTCATTAGGGACCCCGGTACAAACCAATAGTAACAGGTGGAATGTTCTACTAATGACTAAGTGCGCTCTGACCCCAAAGAGGCCGGGTTTCATCTCTGTAGGGGCCGTTTGTCAACAGGGGTTTTGGGTTTTGTTTGAAACGGTCGTAAGTTTTGTGCTATCCTTGAATTGCCTGGTGAAACGGAAGCAGGCTCTGCGGGGACGCAACCTGCCTAGGGATAGCCGAGCCGAGGGTGCGCCGAGGGTGCATCGGGCCTCTGGGATGCGAGTCATGCCAGGGGCCGATTTTTTGTCCACCTTCGGACACCCGAGCCATGCCTCCGAAAATCCAGCGGCGAAGCCGCACCATGCGCTCGGGTCAACGTCTCCACTTACACTTGCTCATCTCCATCGGCTGTGTATTTGTGCTCTTCGGTTTATTGGCGGAATCGGGTCTGCCGTCCTGCGTCGCAAGAGCATTGCAACGCGGCGGTTGAATTCATCTCTACGCAGTCACCGGACGTGGCGGTCGCTGTGCCGACACGTGTACTCCGGGCTGAATAAAACCTTGTTCGCATCGGTCGGGCCGAATTCACGCTGTCGCGGTCACCAGTTGGCGGGCCAGGCGAGGCCTTGGCACGCACGCTGCCAGTTGGGCCGAATGAAGCCAGGTCGCGGTCACCGACGCGATGGGACGCCCAAGTTGGGCGTCGCTGAGGTTCCGCCGTACGTTGTTTGGTTTACTGAATGGTCAGGCCGCCTCCTTTCTTTGTTTTCGCAGGCGTTTGGCCTTGTTGGCCGCCGATGTGCGGTCTCGCCGCGGACCGCCTTCGTACCGCTTTCCGTCGCGGACCATGGCGTAAAGGGTCCGCAGCAGCCGTCGGCCCATGGCGACGTTGGCTTTCGGCTTGCCGATGCGTGTGATCAGTCGCTGTCGCGTGCCCTCTTGTTTGGCGTCGGAGTGGCACAACGTCAACGCGGCCTGACAAATCGCCCAGCGGAGGGCAACCGAGCCGGCCTTGGTGATGTTGCCCGACTGGGTACGACCGGCCGATTCTTTCAGGTCGGCGGTCAGTCCGGCCCAGAACTCCAAGGTGTCGGCGTTGGGGAAACGGTCGAAGGGGCCGATCTCCGCCGCAATGATGCAGCCCCAGATATCGCCGATACCCGGCACGCTTTGGAGAATATCCATGATCGGGGCGAAACGCTTCGAGCGGGAGGCCTTGATAATGGCATGACGCAAGGGGGCACGCTGGAGTTCCACCAATTGGACCAACTCGGTGAAATTGGCGAAGGCCCGGCGCTGGACCGGCTTGAGCCGATGTCCATGGGCCAACAGCCATCGTTGGGCCGAAGCCCCGTCGAACTTAGGGCCGCGAAGATTGGCCGCCAGAAGCAGCGATTTCATGTAACGTTTGGCGCGGGCCAGGACGATGGAGAGCTGCCGCCAGTGCCGGCCGAGCTTGCGGAGTTGCATCAGTTCGTCGTCGGCGATGAAGCCGAGCGGACATTCGCCGCGAGCCAGCCGCTTGGCAATGTCCAGGGCGTCGTTGGGGTCGTTCTTGCGCCGCTTGCCACGCCGGTTGGCCAGTTCCGTGGCGTCGGCGATGTCGATGCGATCGACGCAACCGCAGAAACGGTCGATGAACCACTCGATGAATCCCACCGCCTCGACGGCCATCTGGCAAGGACGTGGCAAGGCCCGCAGCCAGGCCTCGATCTTGCCCACACTCTTGGTGCTGATCTTCAGCCTTGCGAGCACCTCGCCTCGCGGGTTGACCGCAGCCAAGGTAACGGTCTCTTTGTGCAAGTCAACGCCGACGAACGACTGGTAAGCTACAATAGTTTCGGACATGGTAAATGTCTCCGTGTTAGGGGTCGAAAAACGAGGAATACGCAGTGGAAGTCTACCTTCCACCGGCCCCTACACGGTTTTACGCTTGTGGAATTGTTGGTCGTGATCACGATCATCGGGATCTTGATCGCGCTGCTTTTGCCCGCGGTACAGGCGGCACGCGAGGCCGCTCGGCGGTTGCAGTGCGCTAATAACCTCAAGCAACTCGGGCTGGCGTGCCTGGCGCATCACGAGGCGCATGGGTTCTTTCCCAGCGGCGGTTGGGGTCATCGGTGGATCGGCGACGCGGACCGGGGTTTTGGCCGCTCGCAGCCGGGCGGGTGGATGTACAGTGTCTTGCCGTATATTGAACAGGAGTCGCTGCACCAGTTGGGCGCCGGGGGCGATGCAGCGGAAAAGAAGGTGGCCGCCATCAAGCTGGCTACTACGGTGCTGTCGATTGCCTGCTGCCCAAGCCGTCGGGCGGCGAGGCTTTACCCACACAACCCCAACAAGCATTGGCCGTACAATCCGGGCATAGGCGGGTTGAAGATCGGCGCCGCCGACCTGCCGCTTATTGCCAAGAGTTGCTATGCCGTCAACGGCGGCGACACGTGGCCCGGTCATCATGACGGGCCGTTAGACGTGGCCGACGCGGAGACGCACACCTGGCCTGAGGAGTTGCTTGCAAACGCAAACGGCATTGACATCTGGCGTAGCAAGACGACGGCAGCCCACATCCGGGACGGGACGTCGAACACGTACCTGCTGGGCGAGCGGTCGATCCGCCCCGATGATTACACCACTTGGAACGGCGGGCCGCAAAGCATGTATATCGGCAGCGACCCGGACGTTACCCGCTGGGCCGGCCCGGGCATTCCGTTTCACCACGATCGAAACGATCTTGATGATGATGACAAGAGCTATCTGAGCTTTGGCGGCCCACATGCGGCCGGCTGCCAGTTTGTCTTCTGCGATGGTTCAGTGCGGATGATCAGCTACTCGATCGCGCCGGAGATCAACGGCTACCTGGCCAATCGCCACGACGGCCAGGTAATCGACGCGGGTAAGTTCTGATTGGACTCTTGCAAAATGGGCAACAATTGGCTGAATGGAATCGACCGCAGAGGACGCAGAGGACCGCAGAGGCTATTCTTGACAGGCCTGATTGCCCCCGTGAACGGTTACCGCTCTGTTATCCATCACCATCGCCCCGTGCGCAGAAACTTCGGCAGCATGGCCGCAAGATACATGAACCCATGTATACCATACACAACACGGTAGCCGGTTTCAAGTTCGGTTTTCTGGCCACCCCACCATTGTGTGGGCTGATGGCCGGCAACCGGAGGAGAACCGGCTGCGAAGAGCCGGTTTCGCAGAACGCGCAAAAAGCCGCTTGAACTGAACCGCCAAGCCGCGTATTCTGGAATTCAAGTCAACGCGATCAAGCGCCCGTGGCGCAATTGGATAGCGCATCGGTCTTCGGAACCGAGGGTTGCAGGTTCGAATCCTGCCGGGCGTGCTGGTAGGTCTTGAAGAGGTTGTTAGCAGACAGGCGGTCACTAATTGGGTGAGAGCCTACGGCTCGACCGGGGAAAGCACCGAGCGGATGAAGCGGCCGCCGCTTTCGTACCAGCCTTGCTTGGTAAACCGGCACCAGCTTAGGTCGATCAGGAAGCCTAGCCAGCGGCCGTTGCCGGTTTGCAGCGAGGCGATCATCCGGCGATGGGGGAGCGGTTTGGGATGGTAGAAGCCCAGACCGCGTTCCGAGAGGTGCTTTCCGACCACGATCAACGCTTCGCCTTGTGGGGTCACACCGTCGTCGCCGACCGGCATCAGGTGAATCAGGTGGGGGAACGGGTAGCGTTTGTCGCGCCGCCGCTCGATCAGATCGTTACGTGGATACAAGGTAGTCAACAATCCCCAGACCTGGGTCTGGATGTCGTCGTCCACCGGTTTGTTGCACTCGGGCAGTAGGTCAACCTGTAGCTGATCGATCATCGGATACATTGGTACTCCCTACGGCACGTTTTCTCTCTCCTGGAACAGAATACAGACTCCTGCCCGGCCGCTGTAAATTTCGCGGACTGAAATGTGCAGAGAGAAGCTGAGAAGCATACCCCGTGTGTGGTCGGCGCGCAAACACCGGCACAACGCAAGAATAGGTCACGAAATGGGCGGTGTCAAATTCGGCGGAAAAAGGTGGCAGGAACGAATGGCACTTTTGCTCAAACTGTAAACGCTAGCATTTGGGAAAACGTGATATGCTTGGAAAATAGGGGCTCGGGGCTCGGGGCTGGAGGGTTGCATTCAATAACCCCGAGCCCCGAATCCCTAGTCCCTATGGTGTTTTCCAAGCAAGACGTCCCAATCCGTTTACGGTTTGAGTATCTAAGGCAGCTTGTGGCCCATCTTGTCGCGCTTGGCGGCGATGTAGCGGGCGTTGTGTTCATGGATCGGGCCCACGATGGGAACCTGGTCGACCACCTCCAGGTTGAAACCGCCGTAAATGAAGGCATCGGTTTTCTTAGGATTGTTTGTCAACAGGCGGACCTTCGAGAGGCCCAGGTCCTTGAGCACCTGGATGCCCACGCCGTAGTCGCGGCTGTCCACCTGGTGGCCCAAGGCCAGGTTGGCCTCGACGGTGTCCATGCCCTGGTCCTGGAGACTGTAGGCCTTGATCTTTTCGACCAGTCCGATGCCTCGCCCTTCCTGGGGCAGATAGACCAGTGCGCCGGCGCCCTCCTGACCAATCATCTCCAAGGCCATGTGCAATTGGTCGCCGCAATCGCAGCGGAGCGAGGCCAGCAGGTCGCCGGTGAAGCAGGCGGAGTGGAGCCGGACCAACGGCTCGGCCACCTTGTCCGGCTCGCCCAGCACAATGGCCACCGGCTGCTGCTGTTCGTACTTCACGCCGTAGGCTATGATTCGGCTCTTGCCGAAGCGTGTGGGCAGGTCCGCTTCGGCCAGCCGGTAGACGAGTTTCTCGCGGTGGCGGCGGTGGCTAATCAACTGCTCGATGGTGATGATCTGGAGTTCGAACCGCTTTGCCAGTGCATAGAGTTCCTCGCGGGTTGCCCGGTCGCCCTCGGCGTCGAGAATCTCACAGAGCACGCCGGCGGGCTTCAATCCGGCCATTCGGGTCAGGTCGACCGCACTTTCGGTATGGCCGGCGCGCCTGAGCACGCCGCCTTCCTTGGCCAGCAGCGGAAACACGTGTCCCGGGCGGACGAAGTCGGACGGCCCGCTCTGCGGATCGATGATCGCTCGGATTGTGGTTGCCCGTTCCTGCGCGGTGATTCCCGTCCGACAAGAGCGATGGTCGACCGGCACGGTGAATGCGGTTCCCAACGGCGCGGTGTTGCGGTCGACCATTGGGGGCAGATGGAGCCGATCACACACGTCGGGCAAGACCGGCACGCAAAACAGCCCGCGGCCGTGGGTGATCATGAAGTTGACGATCTCGGGGGTGACCTTCTCGGCGGCGCAGATGAAATCGCCCTCGTTCTCGCGATCCTCGGCGTCCATGACGATCACGATCCGCCCGGCGGCGATCGCCTCAACGGCTGCCTCGATGGTCGAGAGTCTGTATGACACGGATATTCTCCGGAAATCGAGCCGCCTGAAGCGACTGTCGTGCAGGGGCCTGCCCCCCTTGCGAAGGGACCGGCCTTGCCGCCTGCTGCCGGCCAGCATCCTTCTTAATATTATATTATAGGCACTTGTCAATTCCTTACCAGCGGCAAGAATACAATAATGGCTTGGCAGACTTTGATGGATGTTTCGGTTGTAGTGGAAGTTCTCGATATGCGGGGCACGTGCGGGTAATTGGCCGATCTTTGATGGTAGGGTCTGTTCGGCAAAGACCGATCTGCCGGACGGGACGAGTTGTAAGCCGCACGGGGGAGAAACGCGATGGACGGCAAGTCAACGGTGACTCGCGAGGAGGTGCTGGTCACGCTGGTGTTGGTTCTGGTGAGCCTGACACTTGTTGTGTGTATCTGACTCCTGTTGGTGCGGCAGTTGAACTGCCGCACCAACAGGGTTGTCTCTCTTCGCCCGGATTCCTCGTTTGCTTACGAGCGACTGATGAGTGACACCTATTTCCAGCAACTGTTCGCCCGGCGGATCGGCGGTAGCGGTTACGGCAAGGGTACGGAGATTTACAAGTTCGAGAAGATCAAGCGGGCAAAGCGAAAGGCCTTGGCCGAGCATCCCGAGCGGGAGCTGATCGATTTCGGCATCGGCGAAAACGACGAGATGGCCCCGCGGGTGGTCCGCCAGGTGATGGCCTCGGAGATCGGCCGCCCGGAGAACCGGGGCTATGCGGACAACGGGATCGCCGAGTTCAAGGAGGCGGTCGCCCGGTTCATGGCCCGGGAGTTCGACGTCGAACTGGACCCGGCCACCGAGATCAATCACTGCATCGGTTCGAAGACGGCCCTGGCGATGTTGCCGGCGGCGCTGATCGACCCAGGCGACATGACGTTGGTGACCGTGCCCGGCTACCCGGTCGCGGGCACGCACACGAAGTACTACGGCGGCGAGGTCTACCAACTGCCGCTGTTGGCCGAGAACGATTTTTTGCCCGAGTTGGACTCGATTCCTGCTGAGGTTCGCCGCCGGGTGAAGCTGCTGGTGCTGAACTACCCAAACAGTCCCACCGGCAAGGTCGCCACCGAGGATTTCTACGCCCGGGTGGTCGAGTTCGCCCGGGAAAACCGGCTGGTAGTTGTGCAGGACGCGGCGCACATCATGCTCAGCTACGCAGACCGGCCGTTGAGTTTTCTGCAAGTGCCCGGTGCTCGCGAGGTGGGCGTGGAGGTCCATTCGCTCTCGAAGGGCTGGAACATGATCGGCTGGCGGATGGGTTGGGTTTGCGGGCACGAGCGGTTGGTCGCCGCGTTTGCCGACGTGAAGGACAACAGCGACTCTGGGCAGTTCATCGCAGTGCAGAAGGCGGCCGCCGCGGCCCTGGACGATCTGCAGATCCCGCAGCGGACGCGGGAGAAATACTACCGGCGGCTGAAAAAGCTGGTCGAAGTGCTCACCCGTTGCGGGTTCGACTGCCGCATGCCCGGCGGTTCGTACTTCTTGTATACGAAGAGTCCCACCGGGGTCGCGGGCGGACCGACGTTCGACTCGGCCGAGGCGGCCGCCGAGTACCTGATCACCGAGCGCTCGATCTCGACGGTCCCCTGGGACGACGCTGGGGCCTACCTGCGGTTCTCGGTCACCTACGAGGCCGCTGACGAGGCTGCCGAAGACGCCCTGATGGTGCAGACCAAGGCCCGGCTAAAGAAGATACAATTGGTTTTCTGAGGACAACGTGAAATCCATGTCACGCGGTTTGTCGACAGGTTTGTTGATCGTAGTATTCTCGCTGGTTCCGGCCGGCTGCGACAGCGGCTCGTCGGCTCCGGCCCGGAGGGAGGCTTCCTTCGCCAAGCAGATCGCCGCGGCCCGGAAAGAAAAGCTTCCCGACGTTCGGGCGAAGAAGCTGATCAAGATCGGCTACGGGCAGGCAAAGGCGGGCGACCAGTTCGGGTCCGAGGAGACGATGGACCTGGCCGGCAAGGCATGCCGGGAGGTAACCGATCCGGCTGTCCGGGCCAGCATGTTTTCCTTGCTGGCCGAGGCCCAAGCCAGATTGGGCAATCGCTCGGAAAGTCGAAAGGCTGCAATGGCCGCAATGGCCGCCGCCGGCGAGGTCGACTCTGCCGAGATCAGGGCCGGTACGCTGGCCAGAGTGGGGCGCGCCCAGCGCGCGGCTGGCGACATCAAGGGATCGCTCCAGACGCTGAAGCAGGCCGAGAAGCTGGCCGGCCGACTGGAAGACCTTTACGGACAAACCCGAGCGTTGGGTGCGGTGGCAGTCAGCTATGCAAAGATCGGCCAGAAGACCGAAGCCGATCGGGTGATCGGTGCCGCATTGGAGTTGGCCAAGACCATCGAAGATGATCGTCAGCGGTGCGAGGCGCTTGCCGAGGTGGCGGCGAAGCAACACATGATGAAGAAAAAGGCGAAGGCCGCCGAGACTTTCGACCTGGCCCTGGAAACCGCCCGGAAGATCAAAAACCTCTACAGCCGTGCCTATGCCCTGACCGACGTCGCCAAGAAACTCTCCAAGGCCGGTCGCCATGCCAAGACGCACGAGGTACTCAACCGGGCCGACCTGGTTGCCCACAAAATTCGCCAGCCCGATTTGCAGCAACAAATGATCGAGAGGATTCGCACCCTAATGTTCACCCTGCCCAAGCCGTCCAAAGGGTTGTAGGGTCGTTGGCGTTTCCAATAGTCGTTTAGCCGCCGGGATTGCCCGGCGCGTTTGTGTTCGAGCGTGTATTGATACCAGCAAACGCGCCGGGCAAGCCCGGCGGCTAAACGGCGGATCAGTTGAATTTAGCTACGAGGGCGGTCGAGGCCGAGGCGGATATGGCGGCAACGCCTGGTGATCGGTCCGGCCGTCTTGCAACTCTTGCTGTTGCGTTCGCAGGCGCCAACGGCGCTGGAGGGCACTCAGTTGCCGGCTGAGTGCCCCGGCCTGGGGCCCGGAGCGTGCCGTCCTCGCGAATACCCAAGTGTTCTGCAGCAGACCGATCGAACGAATCATCAAGAAGTATGTTGGATTAAATTAACCCCGGGCGACGGTGGTCAGCTCGGCATAGACCTGCTGGTTTCTCACCCACCTTGCCAGAGGACACCTACGGCCGGGAGCCTACTGCTTCCGCACTGCGCCGCACAGTGCGAACTGGTCGGCGACTCGGCGTCTGACAGCACCGCGCCCGAGGTATTGGAGCCTAGCAGGAAACAACGCGCGGCCACCTGAAGCGGCCTTCTAAAATCGCGTTGCCGTCCTCCGGCATTGTGCATATACCCGATGATTTGGCGAAGTCAAAAAACATTCTTGAAAAAACCGCGCATCCGCCGGCGCGCATCGCGATAAGTCCAACCAGTCCAAGCGATTACGACTTGAGAAAAAATTTCAAGGCGTCGTAAGTCTGTGCGCGATATTGGAGGAGTTGGGGAAACAGGCGCAAATGCGCGCATATCCACACGGACTTAAGTTGTGCACGTGGTGCCGTGTTGGGAGTCGGTTTAGCCGCCGGGCTTGCCCGGCGCGTTGGCGTTTGGACAACATAACAAAATTGTACACACAGAAACGAAGAGAAGAAATATTACGATATCGGATACGCTGAGTGCTATTGCCACGTCTACCATATGTGCAGTATACTTGCAGATGTAGTCATACCAGTAGTGGACATCGGTTATGCCGACGATACTTCGCATCCGTGGCTGGCGTGTGTTTTTCTATTCAGACGAAGGGCACGAGCCAGTTCACGTTCACGCTCGCAAAGGTGATGCAGAATGTAAAATGTGGCTACGGGAAGACCTTTACGAGGTGGAGCAGGCTTATGCCCATAATCTCAGCCCGCGACTACACAGAGAAATTCGCAAAATCATCTTCGACCATTTCGAGCTAATACTAGAAGAATGGAACAGACGCTTTGGAGGCAGATACGATGCGAGCAACTGAAACAATTACAGCCGAGCGTATCGCAACCATGGCCGAAGAGCTAGTAATCGTTCTTCCGGACCGCGAGGTTCACGTTCGTTGGGAGGACTGCTCGCCCGCGCTGGCCGCCGCCACCGACGAGCAACGTCGCCGTGCCGAGCTTTCCCCCGGCGGCTACGGTATCCACTGGCCATTGATCGATGAAGATATCTCCGTCGGTGGGCTAGTGCGGAAGTGGTAAGGCGGCGGATAATCGCGCAGATTATGGCAGCAAACGACTTGCCCGGCAATAGCTGGATATCCACGTTGCGTCTTATACGGCGAATCTGTCCGCATAAGATGCCAAGGGTGGATATATGCGGAAACCATATAAACCATAGTTAGCCCCCTGAGACATGAAGTACGAACTGGAGCCAGACAATCGCAACTGTCCAGATGGGGAGTTGCTTGAGGACCTGCGCATTGTCGCGAGTCAGTTCGCCACAAACTCTTTGATCAAAGAGCAGTACAACACCCATGGTCGATTCTGCGCAGCGACCATGCAGAGACGCTTCGGTTCATGGAACAAGGCACTCGCTCTCAGTGGCCTTACCGTTCAGAAGCGGATAGATATTCCCGTGGGCGAACTCCTTTCGGACCTCAAGCGGGTTGCAGACAGTCTCGAGCGCCGGACTGTCACCCGCGAACAGTATCGCGTGCACGGTCACTTCGGAAACGCTACCATCTCCCGCCGGTTCGGAAGCTGGGGTGCTGCACTGAAGGCAGCGGGACTCAAGCCAACGGGATGGAAGCCTCCAGCAACCGAAGAAGACCTCTTTGACAACATGGCCAACGTGTGGGAACACGTTGGCCGACAGCCAAAGCACAAGGACTTCCGCCGCCCAATATCACGGTACTCAAATACCACGTACGTCAATCGCTTTGGTTCATGGCGTGGTGCATTGGAGGCATTCGTCACGGCGGCAAATGCCAAACGAGAGCCCGGGTTGACCGAGAACACCAAGCCACTGCCAATCAAAGCGAAAGCGCAGCAACAGCCTGCCCACAGAACAGGCCGAGACCCCTCCTGGCGACTCCGCTTTCTTGTCATGCGTCACGACAATTTCGCGTGTCGATTGTGCGGAGCCTCACCAGCAAAAGACCCTTCCGTGTCCCTCCATGTTGATCATATTCATCCATGGAGCGAAGGAGGCGAGACGGTCTTCTCGAATCTTCAGACATGTTGCGAACCATGCAACATTGGCAAGAGCAATCTTCCAATGAAAGAGGAGGAAGGGGGCCACCCGGCCTAAAGCCAACACCGGCGGTGAGATGCACTTGACAGCGTTCGTATTCTAATGTATTCTATACGTAGGCAATAGCATCGGGAGGCTGGAAGGCTGGAAGATGTCTAAAACGATTACTCTGCGTCTCGACGAGGCGCTCTATCGACGATTCCAGACGCTCGCGGAGCGGGACAATCGGCCGCTGTCGAACTTCATCCAAACCGCCGCGCTTCGGTTCGTCGAGTCCGAGCAATTTGTCGACGAATTCGAAATGGACGAGATCCGCACCAACCGCGAGTTGAGCCGGAGCCTCAAGCGGGGGCTGAAGGATGCGAAAGCGAAGCGAGGACGCTTTGTCTGAGTTTCGGATCTTCGAGACCGACGAGTTCCACAAGAGACTACTCAAGCTTCCCGCGCGGGATGCGGGACAGATACGAAGGAAGCTTGAAGACTACGTGTACCCACTGCCCTTCCCCAGGGATCGTGGACGCCCGGAAAGGGGTCAGGCGGCTTGCTCGAAGTCGGCGGGGCTGAGGTAGCCCAGCGTTGAGTGACGCCTGTGGGAATTGTAAAACATTTCGATGTACTCGAACACGGCCCTTCGC
>JAUWHT010000139.1 GCA_030605745.1 Pirellulales bacterium
GTGTGGTGAACAAGTACTGTACAAGATGCGCGCACGGCGCGCAGAAGTTACAACGATAGACTCTAACCCAATCAAACAACTACTCTACTTAGCCGTTACACCAACCTGCGGAAAATCGGGCAAGCCCGGCGGCTAAACGGCGATGGAAGCCCGCCTACGCGGCTCGCCTGGGTGCGGCTTCGGCCGCCAGCCGGCGGATCTCGTCGCCTGGGACCAGTCGCAGCGAGGTTCGCCCGCCGGGCAGAAGTGTCTCCTGGAAGACCAACGACCGCTGGTGCAACAGCCGTGGCAGGTAGAACCAGGCCTTGGCGAGGCTCCGCGGGTCCAAGCGGGGGGAGATCACTACCAGATCGACCTGTCCCAGGATGTTAGCACTCTGGGCAAGCCCCGAAAAGGGGTCGCCGGGGACCAGTTGTATCCGCGCGCCGGTGCCGCTGAGCAGGCGATGGGCCATTTTCAACGTCACGCCGGGGCCATCGACAGATAATCGGGACTCGAACAGATCCAGCCCGCTGAAATGGATCTGCTCGATCGGGCTGAGGGCGGCGGCGACTTCGATCATCCGCACGGCCCGTTGTCCGATTCCGATGCCCAACTCGAGGAACTTTCGTGCCCTCTGGCGGCGGATCGCCCGATAAATTGGGCGATCGCTGGCCGGTGTGGACAAACAGGAAAGATAGAGAACCCGAAAGCGGCTTGTACTTGGCAACCTCGCCCTCCATGGCGGATGCGGTAATCGAGTTGGAACCTGACGCTCCAGATATGATCTCGGCCGAAAAGCGTGGAGAAATCCAGGCCAAGTATCACCAACACCACCCGACAAGCATCTGCATCGCCAGCGCCAGCGGATGAGGAAATCTTGGGGTTGTTCAAGTGCCCTGAAGTTGCTAGAGTCCCGCCCCTGTTATTTCGACTGGATCATGTCTGTGTCAAGAACACCGATTGCCACGAACGGCCAAGTTACGACAAGTAGGAGAATCAATATGACGCGGAACGATGCCTTGGGGCTCCTCGAGTCAGCGCTGGACGAGACGACAGGAACCATCGCGGAAACTACCGAACTGGAGTCACTCCGGGGGTGGGATTCCGTAGGGATGCTCTCGGTGATGGCTCTTGTCGATTCCAACGTCGGCGTGGTATTGCATCCGGAGAAAATTGCCGGGAGTGTCACCGCGGGAGACTTGCTCGATCTTGTCTCAGAGACAAGCTGGAATAGACGGGACACGGAGTGATGGGCGCCACCATCCGCGGTATTCTCAGCGTAGTACCGTCCAATACGCGCAGCATCGAGGACCTGGCCTCCCGATTCGGCCGTGCCGATGCTCAGCGCCTTACCCAAATGACAGGCATTGAGCAGATGCGTGTCGTTCCTGAGGGGCAGACATGCGGAGACTTGGCGGAACAGGCGGCAGCAAGCCTTCTGACGAAGCTTGGCATCGCACCTCGGGATGTGGATGGGCTTGTCTTCGTCACCCAGACGCCGGACTACATCATGCCTGCGACGGCCTGCATATTGCAGGATCGCCTGGGGTTGCCCAAGCAGTCCTTGGCCTTTGACGTCAACCTTGGCTGTTCATCCTACCCCTATGGATTAGCGATCGCTTACGGGCTGATTTCCGCAGGCCTGGCCCGGCGAATCATGCTGCTAACTGGAGACACGCTGTCGGTATGGGTGAAGCCCGAGGATAAGGCAACCTTCCCGTTGTTTGGCGATGGTGTGGCTGCAACAGTCCTGGAATCGAATCCCGACGGCGACGATCTCCTGGGGACCGACTTGGGAACCGACGGCAACGGCTGGGCGAACCTGCTTGTGGCGGTCGGTCAGTGCCGCTATCGTTCTGTCGATGAATTCAGCGTGGCGGCCCCGGAGTGCCTCCGGGCAGTCCGGCATCCTTCCCATATTTCCATGGACGGCAACATGATCTTCGCGTTTACGCTCCGGGAGGTCCCCGGCATAGTTGCGCGTACGCTCAACAGCGCAGGCAAAGACATGGAAGCCGTCGACTATTTCTTCTTCCACCAGGCCAACAAGTTCATCCTGGATCACCTTGTCCGAAAGATCGATTTGCCGCCGGAAAAGTGCCCCTTGTCCATTGCACGCTACGGTAACACCAGCGGTGCCTCCCCAGCAATTACCGCTTGCCACAGCGTGCCCAATGTAAATCGGGACCGGGAACTGACAGCCATGTTTGTTGGTTTTGGAATCGGCTATTCCTGGGGTGGCGTGCTGGCGCGCTTACGGCCTGGAACCGTGTTTCCTGTTGAAGAACTCTAGGATGAAAGGTCTCAGATGAGTCTGGAAGCCTTCTCTCTTGATGGGAAGCACGTTGTCGTTGTGGGAGCCTCTTCCGGGATCGGGAGGGCTACCGCCGTTCGATGTGCCGGCGCCGGAGCCCGGGTATCAGTTTGCGCCAGGCGAGAGGACCGTCTGCAAGAATTGGTGCATGAATTGCCCGGAACTGACCACGGATATTGCTGTCTGGACGTGAGGGAGTTGGACGATATTGAAAGCGTATTCGATACTTTCATGCGGGAAAGAGGTCCGATTGGCGGCCTGGTCTATGCTGCCGGGATAGAAATCCTTCGGCCGCTCAATGTGATCGATCCGGCGCAATGGAATGAAACGATGGATGTGAATCTCCGTGGCGCTGTTTTCTGTTGCAAGGCGGCACAGAGGAATCCTAGAGTTCCGCCAGACGGAATGTCCATCGTGTTGATATCTTCCATTGCAGCCTGGCACCCAATGGGTTCTGCCAAGATCGCCTATTCCGCAGCAAAGGCTGCGCTCAATGGCGCCATGCGCGCCGCAGCCGTGGAAGGTGCTCGCCGAAAGATACGCGTGAATTCAATCATGCCGGCAGTCGTGCGCACCGAAATGTGGGAAAGTCTCCGCATGACGGAGGAACAGAAACAGGCCGTTTATCAACAACACCTCCTCGGCGTAGGAGATGTGGACGACGTCGCCTACGCTTGCATCTACCTGATCTCACCAGCGGCAAAATGGGTGACGGGTACGGTCTTGGTCCTGGACGGTGGTTGTTCCCTCTCTTGAGAAGAACGTCACATGGTACCTCTGGTCATTATCGGAGCCGGCGGCTTCGGCCGCGAGGTGTCCTGGTTGGTCGAGGAAATCAACAAGAACACGACGAAACCGAAATGGCATCTATTGGGTTTCCTGGATGACGACGTCCACGCACTGGATCGCTTTACCCAGTACGGCGCCATACTGGGCCCAGTCGACAGCTATCGAGACCTGCAAGACCCTTTTGCCGTATGTGCCGTCGGCGATCCCCGGAGCCGCAAGGCGATCGTTGAACGTCTGGAAACACTGGGTGCCCGGTGGGCAACCCTAATACACCCGACGGCGTCCATCGGTACGGCGTCGAACGTCGGGGAAGGTTGCATCCTCTGTAAATCGGCGGTCGTCACCGTCGATGCCAAGATCGGCAACCACGTCCAGTTCAACGTTCATGCCAGCGCGGGACACGACGCGGAGATCGGCGATTTGTGCACGTTATCGGCTTTCGTCGACGTATGCGGAGGCGCTTTGCTGGAGGAGGGAACATTTCTCGGTTCTCATGCGTCGGTGCTGCCGAAGGCATCTGTCGGAGCCTGGGCTCGCGTGGGAGCAGGGAGTGTTGTCCTGCGACACGTCCGCTCCGGAAAAACCGTGCTAGGAGTGCCAGGAAAAGAGATTTGACAATCGGGGGGTCGGTGATCTGCACGGCGCCGCGCCGGTATCCGTGTGAGGTCCCAAGAACTCGGGCATGGTAACATCGCCCGCGTGGCTGATCCCGTCCCGGCGAACCACCTTCCACACCGTGCGCAACAGGATCTGCGCGTCGAGCCGGAGACTATAGTGGTCCACGTACCAGATGTCCAACTCGAACTTATCTTCCCACGAGAGGGCATTCCGTCCGTTCACCTGTGCCCAGCCGGTGAGCCCTGGTTTGACGTCATGCCGCCGAGCCTGCTCGGGTGTGTAGCGGTCGAGGTATCGCACCGGCAGCGGGCGCGGCCCGATCAGGCTCATCTCGCCTCTGATCACGTTGAACAATTGCGGTAGTTCGTCGAGGCTCATCCGGCGGACCAGCCGGCCAAGCCGCGTCAGACGTTCCGCGTCGCGCAGCGGCTTGCCGTCAGGACCACACGCCTCGCGCATGGTGCGGAACTTCAGCAGCGTAAACGGTTTGCCCCGGTACCCGGCGCGGACCTGCCGAAACAGCACCGGCCAGCCCAGCCGGAGACGTACCAGCGCGGCCACCGCCGCCATGACCGGCCAAAGCACGACCAGTCCCACGGCCGCGCCGGAGATGTCGATCAACCGTTTCACAGTCTTCTGCCAGTCTTTCATAATAGGCTCGCCTATTATTTCTCCGAAATCTGTTTACGGTTTGAGTATTCACAACTCACCGGCACGCCGCTCACGCCGCCCGAGATTCGACATCGGTTGCCTCGTGTACGGGCCTGCGCTGGGGCAACGGCAACCCTTTTTCACGCAACAGCCTGACGTACTCTTGATATAGTTCTTCCCAAATGCGCTCTGGACGGAAATCTTGCAAGACGCGTGTGCGTGCCGCCTGGCCGTGCTTCCACCTTCGACCGGGTTCTTGGAGGTAGCTTCGAATTGCGCCACTGAGCGAATGTGCATCCCGCACCGGCACCAGCGTACCAGTTATCTCGTCACACACTGCATCGACGCAGCCTGGGATCCGCGTGGCCACGGCCGGTATCGTCATGGCCGCGCATTCGAGAAGAACAGTTCCAAAACCTTCTCTGTAGGTTGGAAGAGCCAGCACATCCATTGCCGCATAGAACGGTGGTGTGTCAGTTACGAACCCGACCAGGTGGATACGCGGATCATCGCGGAAGAGACATTCCACGTCGGGTTGCGGTGGATCGTGAGATTCGACTTGGCCGACGATCAACAGGTGGAGTGATGGGAATTCCCCTCGCAACAGCTTCCAGGCTTCGGCCAATTCCAAGACACCTTTTTCCCGCGCGATGCGTCCGACGAATCCCACGACCTGCGCCTCGCAAGGTATTCCGCAGGTTCTCCGCACCTGCTCTCGGTCTTTTTTCCCTACCTTCTTGGGGTTAAACCGTTCAGTTGCGTCTGTGCCATTTGCGCTCCCCGATGCGAGCACTTTGATCTTCCCCCGAGCACAGAGTTGTTCCGCCACAATGACATCGCGTACGGAACGACTAACGCAAAGTACCCGGTGACTAAGCCGGCAGGAGATAGTTTCGGTCCAGCGCAATATCGTGCGTTTCAATCCACTGACGGTTATCAGCGGCAAGCCGTGTACGTGGTAGACACGCACGTCCACTCGCACCAGCCACGCTGCGATCATAGTCAAGAGCCCGGCCTTGGGGGTGTGCGCGTGGACGATGTGCGGGCGAATCCGGCGCAGATGCTGCCAGAGGCGGAGAAGAGCCAGCAAATCACGCAGCGGCGTGATCCTTCGCGTCATTCCGACAGAGTACACAGGAACGTTCTCCGATGCAGCGAACCTCTTCAGCGAGTCTCCCTCCGACGAGAGAGCACTTATTGCAAAGCCCCGCGACTTCATGTAGCCTGCCTGTCCGACCAGGACCCCGAGCGTTTCGGGAACGGTCGTCACGTGCAGTACTTTCACCGGTTTCCGTTTGTCGTCAGCCATATTTCGGTACTCTCTTTGACGCGGCGGTACAATGCGATCCTTCGTTGGCAAAGGACCGCATCGCAGTACTGTTTGGCTTTCTGAAAATTTCGCTCGGACATGCGAGCCATCCGCTCGGGGCTGCTGATGACTTCCCGTATTTTGCCGGCCAGAGCAGCGACATTGCTCGAGGGAACCATGTCTTCGGGCAGAAGCAATTCGGGGATGCCTCCGACCGCCGAGCCAATGCAAGGCAAACCGCGCGCCATCGCTTCGATCATCGCACGGGGTAGACCCTCTGTTGAAGATGGAAGCACAAACACGTCGGCTTGATCCAACCGGTCGCGCACCGCCTCACCCGCCGGCAACTGTCCGAGAAACTCAAGACGTCGGCCCAAGTAGGTCGCCGCCGCCCGCGATTCCAGCTTCTTGCGGAACTTCCCGTCGCCGACCAAAACCAAGCGAAGGTCCATCCCATCGCGGACACAGGCCGCAACGGCGTCGATAAGCACGTCGGGTCTCTTGTAAAGCTGAGCCATGGTGCCGACGCCGATCAAGGTGAACCCGTGCGTCCCCCTACGAGGTGGGCGCGGTGAGGCAACTACGGCAGCTTCCGGCAATCGCACGTCCGAACAGTGCAAGGATAGTGTGTTTTCGGTTGCAGGGTACCGGCGCTGGAGCGCCTTCTTGGTGACATAGGAGCATGCGCACGCGTTTCTGCATTGGTGCCGCAGTTGCCGGGTGAAAGACCAGCGAAAATACGGCCGCAAAGGATGATCGAATGAGCCTGGGTTAAACACGTCATAAGGGTCTCCTACGACTTCTACGCCGTATGGACGGCCGGTCTTTTTTAGACAACGTTCTGCGCAGGTCGATAGCCGGCCCGGGACGCGAAGGACAACGGCATCGGCCTGGCTGATAGCCGTGGTAACGGCGTGCCGCACCCGACGTGCTTCCATCAGGTACTGCCAGGGCCCCACGTAATATGGCACGACGGAAAATGAAACGTGGTGGCCGCCAGCGCGCATCGCGCCGGGTGGAACAGCACGAAGTCCGCGAACCCTCGCCACGACGTTCACTTCGTCGAATACGTCAAGGTAACGCTGCCAGAAATCGTAGCCGAACGAGCTACGCGTCCACACCTTACCATCCGGCGTACTCATGAAACGCTGTTCAAGAGCTACAGAAACTCTCACGAGGCTGTTGTCCTTCACTGCAATTGCGGAGTTCACCGGAAACAAGCGGCAGACGGGAGAGTCGGCGGACCGCAGCCGGCTGTGATAACATCGCGAGCATCAGAGGCGCAACTCCAATCCAATCGAACCGGCTATAGATAATGCCGACCATCGAAGCCAGCAGCACGGATATGAGGATCGCTTGCCTATTGACCGTTCCGTCGCGTGCATCCAATTCCCGTGCCCTGGAACACGCGATACCCAATAGGCAGATAGCAGGAACCGCTCCAAGGAGTCCAAGACTTACAAGCCATTCCACGCAAGTGTTGTGGCAACTCTTGCGATGGATTCCGTAACCATCGCCTTTTGCGAACTCGTGGAATCGTCCCACGATCTCGCTCGCCCGCCCAGTCCCGACACCCCGGATCGTATATTTCATATCCGACCGCCAAGCGTTGTACGCACTTTTCCAGATCGTAGTGCGATTGCCGAGGGTGGCCAGGTTGGAGCCATCCGGGCCGGCAAATCTCTCTTGCAGTGAGCCACCGGGTATGGGAACGCCCGCTACCGAGAGACACAGAGCCACCAGAATCGCCAACCACAACACTACAAGCAGATCCTTCAGCTTGCTACTAGGTAATGCTCTGGTTCCCCAGAAGAACAGCATGCCCATGCCGCCGAAGCAGGCGACGAAGGCACCTCGGGAAGCCGTTAGGATGCATCCCAACGAGAGGAATACCGTCCAGCCAAGGCTGAACGCGCCGCGCCGGTTCGAGGTGCTCTGCACCTGGTTTCCTTTGGTTCCGGCATGCAGGTAGAGGATAAATGCCAGCACGGCGGCGACTGCCAACTGGCTTCCCAAGTGGTTGGGATATCTTAGCACCACCATCCCGTCGTCGCTGCGGAGCCAACCCAGACGAAATAAGGACAGACCGCGATGTTCTTCGTGGTACGCGAACCATAAGACGGCTGCGAGAACAAATGCATTAGTTACTACATAGGTCTTGGCACAAAGCCACCAGCAGCGATGTTCCACGATCAAGGCGGCAATCGGCAGCACGGCGGCCAAGGAAACGGCGATCATCACTCCCTGCCAACTCTTGGTCTCGGCGCCGTAGAGCAACCCCAGCGAGGCGGCCAGCACACAGGCAACCACCGGCCAGGAGTGGGCGAAGCAACGAACCTTGCACCAACTCCCCATACCCAGGATCACCGCTGGCAAGTGGAAGATCAGATAAAACGCGCCGGGCAGCTCGATATCGAGAATTTCGTTGAGTTTGGGAATCAGAAACCCCACCGCAGACATGACGAACGCAAGTATCAGAGAAAACCTAGCCACCGGCTGCACCTCCCACGGTAAGTTCCGGCGCTAGCCCCTGCCAAACGCGACACATCTTCTCCGTGCAACGACCGATGGTGAAATCGCTGGCTGCGAAAGCCCGGTGCGCGTTACACCGCTGTGCATCCGTCGGGAGGTGGGAGAGAATCTGACTAATCGTCTGAGCCCACTGCCCATTGGGGAGGTCAAGCGAGAGACAACGCACGTTGGGAAGGCGGTCTGCGATTTCGCGGATGCCTGGCAGGTCGCTGGCGACCACCGGGGTACCCGCGGCGCAAGCTTCCAGCACGGCCCCCGGGAGACCTTCCCAGAGCGAGGGAAAGATCATCAAGTCCGCCGCTTTCAGAAGGCGCGGCACGTCACGACGCATTGAGCAGAACACGACGTGGTCGCGAATTCCCAGTTCCGCGATCCGACGCCGCAGCCGGTTCTCAATCCCATCGTCGCGCTGGCCGACGATCATCAGCCGTGCCGTTGGTTGATGTCCGAGTACCGCGGCAAAGATTGAGATCAACCGAGGGTGATTCTTGGGCCGAGCCATTCGGCCGACGTGGATGCACAGCGGGGCGTCCAGCGGCAATCCGAATTCCCGGCAGACCCCGTCACGATCCGTACCGCCCTCGAAGATCGAAGGGTCCAGGCCGTTGAAGATCGTCTGGCACCGCGGATCCGACCTCCAGTCAGGTCCCCAAGTGCCGGCTATCGACGCACAGTTAACAGCCAGGATGTTCGTGGCGTAGCAATCGATCCAGTGCCGCATCAGCTTTCGCAGCGTCCGTCGCGCCGGGCCGGAGTCACGACCGTCGTCCGAAGTGCGAAAGTGGGCCACGCGAACCGGCGTGCCGCACTTCGCCGCCAGGCGCAGCAGCAACCCCGACGCATAATGAACGTGCGAATGGACCACGTCGAATTGATCCTCTTGCAGCAATCTCCGGAAGCGCCGGGGAAAACCGACTGAGGCAACTCGCATCGGATATACTTCGCTACCTAATGCCCGAGTCTCTTCGTCGAGTTCACCTGGCCGATCGAACAGCACGCAGAAATGAAACTGATATTGTCGGCGATCAATATGCCTGAGGATATCTAGGGTCCGCATTTGGGCGCCGCCGCATACCATGCGGCCTAGCACGTGAAGAATCTTGATTGGTTTGGGCATTTTGGGTACTAGGCTGTTAGGTTCTTCTTCGCAAGGATAACGTGAGAGAAGTGAAGTTGTTTATCCCCAAGTTCCAAGCGGCGAATTCCCAAGTACGCTGCTGTGGCGTACATCAGCACCGAAACGGCGGTACTAATAGCAATGGCTCCCACCGCTCCTTCCAGACCGTACGCTCCGATCAAGCCCGGCAAGAGCATCAGCAACACCAGGCCGCTGGCGGTCCGAATTGCTATGTTCATCTTGAACCAGCGCATGGCCTCGATTGTTCTGCTGAGTGGGTCGTTAAAGTACATCACGGCCGCCGCTATCATCAGGTAGACGGCCAGTTCCGCATACTGCGCGAACTGGCGTCCGTAGAGCAAGTGGAGAATCGGACCGCCCAGAAGCATCATCAACAGCACCATGCCGCCGCCCAGACAAAGCGCCAACCACAACAACTTGCCAAGCAGCTTGCAAAATGCGTTGCTATTTCCTACCGCATAGTATTTCGCCAGTCGCGGACTGGCCGACTGCCCAATTGCATTGATCACCATGGTTCCTACCATAGCCAGGCAGATGAGCAACGCGAAAATACCCAGGGCCTCTTCCCCCAGGTAGTAGTCGATCAAGTAGCGAGGAATGTTTGCGATCAGCATGACCAACAAGGCGCCGATTCCCAGCGGCAGGCCAAGCCATATCAGGCAGAACATCGCGCGAGTGTTCCATCGCGGCTTCAACTCGCCCATGCTGCCCATTGTATCCGGAACCGAGCATTTGCCCGCCGATCGCCTCCGTGCCCGAAGTATTCCGGCCCCGTTGGGAATGTCGCAAGCGAACAAAGTCACCGCCCAGGCCAACGGAAACCCAATGATTCCCCATAGGATGTTTCCCGTCAGGTAGATTCCTGTAGC
>JAUWHT010000373.1 GCA_030605745.1 Pirellulales bacterium
GGCCCCCATGTCGCTGGTACTGTACAGCGTGATCGTTGCTTGGTTCGATCGTGAGGGCCATCGTTACGTCCAGTTTCCCAATCGGCCGTGGTATCCAAGGAAAGAAGAACCTTCCTTCGCCGACATGCTCACGACGTTGCCGCGCCGCAGTTGGGAAAATAAATTGCGAGGTCTGCTTCCCAAACGGGGACGCTTGAAAAAACATGTTACCGAAATTATCCATTTTCTCAGCTTGGCGGGCTGAGAGCGCCGCGCGACGGCCCCAAGGGGTCGACGGCGAGTCCAGCCCGCTGACCCGACCAACAAAAACGCCGAGCAACCGCCTCGAAAACGGTTGAAATATGTGCAAAACTTGAAATTAGTCTTCGTCTAATTTCATACATCTGGCCATATTCCGTGTTTTCAGTTAGTGTGGCATCAACTGACAAAATTTGATTTCTTAGATCGTTTTCCAGCATCCGCCAGTTTTTAAGGCTATATCCTGCCTTGGCAAGCCATTGCGATTTGTCATTTCGTTTTTTTGGAACCAACAGGTATTGCGTCAGTTTCTCGTCAGCAATCAACGTATCTTCAGGCAGTTTCATAATCTTGAAGTCAAAAAGGGGTGCCATACGCATAAGACCCGAATAGTTCTGACCTTTTCTTGCCGACCCCTTTTCTTGCCCGGCGGCTAAACTATCCTGCCCGCCTGCCGGCTGCGTACGCGAGGCTTTGCAGGAATTTTTTGGCAATCACGTATTGCTCTGGCGGGACTTCGCGGACCTGCTGCTTTAGATCGCCCAACATGGCCCGGGTTGTGTCGCGGGCCTTCATGTAATTCTCGCGCCCGATTGTACCGCTACTTGCACTCTGGACAAAAATTTCTTCCAGCTTGGCACGGTCGGCCGCGAAGTCGTCGGACTGCAAGAGCATGGGCCAGCGGATCGCGCCGGTTACGGTGTCCACCTCGCTGGGGCTGAGCGGTTTGGGCTTGCCGGCATGGGCGTAGCGGACCAGGTCCTCCATGGTCGCCCGCGGGCCACGCTCGGCCGCTCGTGCCCGCCGATTGGCCGCGCGCATATCGAAGTATGCCTCGGTCCCTTGCCGGTAGTTATCGATTTCACTCCGCCGGGCAATGCTGTAATTGATCGCCGCCGCGGAGTTGGACAGGTTGGCCTGGCCTCGGGATCGGACCACGTTACCCAGCCCGTTGAGGCGTCCCTCGGCCGCGGTCGACGCATGATAGCCGCCGTAATAGCCGCCACCGCCACCGTAGTAGCTGCTGTTCGATGGTGGAGAAACAGGCTGGACTTGGACGGGATCGGTCTGCGCGTGGACAATCGCAACACCGGCCATGATTGTGATGCACACAAGTACCGTGAGATTCTTCATTTTACTGATCTCCTGCTTTCGGCCTGCGTGGCCCATATGGGGGGGCGGTGTTGGCCCCCATTCTTGCTCCTCGAAAGAGCGAACCCACACAATCCCTCGATTTCTGACGAATATGTGGAGTTTCACCTCATGCTAAGATAGTATATATTCATTCCTTCGTGTGTGTCAACTTATGCAAGGCCAAGAAATTGAAATACCCAACTCCACTGTAGACTTAGGGACTTAGGCTATTATGGGTTTAGGCGGTTAGGCTATTAGGGATGGTGAGTTCACGCCCCTAACAGCCTAACTGCCTAACTGCCTATCCCCTTTGGACGTTCGCCCCCTCAACAGGAGCAAGTTATGAGAGACTTCGCCGCTACCGCTGTGGTGTATGCCGTTTTCGTATCAGCAATCGCGGGCTGTGCCCCAGGTTCGGACGAACCGGATCTGCCCAGGACGGTGAAACCGAGTGATGAATCTACCCGATTGGCGGCAATCGACGCGCCAGGTCGGCAGGGGGTGGGAAATGAGGGGGCGATCCCTGCCCTGATCGAGCGACTTGGAGACGAGTCGGCAATGGTCCGAGCCCACGCTGCCCACGCACTCGGACAGATTGGCCCGGCGGCCAAGCCGGCTGCCGAGGCGCTGGCTAAAGTGGTGTTCGACGACGATCCGGTAGTCCGGCGCGAGGCAATCAAGGCGTACCGCAATATCCGTCCCGGGCCCGAAGTTTCGATCCCACTGTTCAGCCGACTGTTTGAACAGGCCGATCCCGAGGTTCGGATCCATGTCATGGACGCGATGGCCGAGCAGGGCAAGGCGGTTGTGCCGCCGCTGATCCGTGCCTTGGGGCAAAAAAAGGCCGCCTATTGGGCCTGCCTGGTGTTGGCCGAGATCGGACCCGACGCTGAGGCGGCCGTTCCGGCACTGGTGAAATTGATGCAGTCCGACAAGCGTCCCGAAGTACAGTGCGAGGCGATTATCGCCCTGGCGGCGATCGGTCCGAAGGCTGCTCCTGCGGTGCCGATGCTGATCGGCGCCCTTGACGACAAGGACGACCAGGACGGGTTGCTTCGCGGGCCGGCGGTGTTTGCCTTGGGGGCGATCGGCCCGAAAGCCAAGCCGGCCGAAGCCAGGCTGAAGGAGCTAGCCGACAACAAAGACTGCCCGCCGTTTCTGCAAACGTTAAGCGGTTGGGCGTTGGCGCGAATCAATCCGGACGACGAGCAGTTGGTCCGCAAGGTGGTGCCGAAGCTGGTCGAAGCCATGAAATCGCCCGAACCGAGGCTCCGTGCCGCGGCGGCCAGGGCACTGCTCAGCCTGGATCCCGATCCGGAAATCCTCCGCCCGGTAATGAAAAAGGCCATGGAAGACGCCAGCCCGGAAGCACTCGACGACATTCTGGACGCCTTGGCGGGGCTCGGCGAGCAGGCGGTGCCTCGGCTGATCGAAGCACTCAAAGCGGAAGAGGCCCGTCCCAGGGCAGCAGCGATTATCGCGCGAATCGGACCGCCGGCCAAGGCAGCAGTTCCGGCCTTGATCGACGCACTGCGCGACAAGAACGCCGAGACCCGGAACGAAGTGCTGTTTGCCCTGGCTGCGATTGGTCCGGACGCCAAGGCGGCTGTGCCTGCGCTGACCGAAGCTCTGAATGATCCGGACATGAACGTACGCTACAGTGCGTGCTATGCCCTGGGCAAGATCGGCCCAGACGCATTGCCGGCCAAGGCAGAATTGCAGAAGAGTCTTGCCAGTGCCGACGAGTTCCTATCAGCGGCCAGCGCCTGGGCACTCGCCCAGATTCATCCCGAGTGCCCCGAGACTGCGCCGAAGTCGGTCCCCGTACTGATCAAAGCGCTGGCTGAACTGGACGCGCTAACCCGCTTGCACGCTGCCCAGTCGCTCCGCCGCCTGGGTCCGCTGGCAAAGGATGCCGTCGGTGCCTTGAACAAAGCGCTTAAAGACGACGACAAAGCAGTCCGCGACATGGCGGCCGAAGCGCTCAAGGCAATTGGCCAGTGAACTGATGAGGGAGCAATTATGGGTCTAACCAACATAGAAGCGAACGTCGAAAACCCCCTTGATCCGCAGCGGCGTGCTGCGGTAACGTTTCTGGTTGACTCCGGGGCCGTATATTCTGTGATGCCCGCCGCCGAACTGGAAAAACTGGGCATCCAGCCGTCGGGACAGCGGACGTTTTTCCTGGCCAACGGCCAGCCGGTCAAGCGCCGGATCGGTGAGGTTCGCTTTACCTTTCAGGGCCAGTCGGCAACGTGCGTGGTGCTCTTCGGCGAGGCCGGTGACAGTACGCTGTTGGGGGTGACCACGTTGGAAAACCTGGGGCTGATATTTGACCCCATGCGGCAGAAAATCCTGTCGTTGCCTATGCTCCTTGCGGACGTGCGCAAATACCTCCTCTGATCTCCTTTGGGAAACAGCCAGCCAGAGCGGGTAGCACCACGGTCCGCTCCGAACTATAATAGATTGGTTTGTGGGAACTCCAAGCAGGGATTATCCGCGATGCCCGCCAAATCCGATCTCGTGCCCGGTCCGCCGAAACCCCCTTCGCCCGGTCGTCTTCTCCACGAGATCCGGGTTTCCTCGGATCCGGAAATACGACATGGGCGGAACCTCGTTCTTCTGATCGCGCTTTACCTGGTATGCTTCGCGGCGGCCCGTGTGGCGATATGCCATCTGATGCTGGGGGTGCAGTGGATTCCCGCTCAAATCGCGCGTCTTGTGGTAGTGGGCGTGCTTTCGATATGTCTATTTCGGGGATTACTGCTGGCACGGGTTATCACGGCGATTTATACGGCTGCGGCGTTCTTGGCCGCGTTTGCCATGTTATACTATGGCGCGACACACAAAAACATACTGGCGATCTTCTTTTCCATCGGCGGTATGTTGGGCTACCTGGCAGTGGTGATCGTGCTGCTGCTGTCATCGAGCATCCGAGCATTCCTGGGCAATCAGCGGGCCCAAAGGCGTATCCGGCGGGAGGAAAAAGAAAAGCAAAGCCTCCGCAAGGTGCTGGAATACCAGGCAACCAAGATCGAGACCGAGCGGCAGTGAAGCGACGAGCGGTTTCCGTACTGAACGCTCGGGTTGTCCCACTTCTGGCCGTCGATTATACTCAAGCGTCTGCTGCGCGGTGGCTGTAGCTCAGCCGGTTAGAGCACTGGATTGTGGTTCCAGGGGTCGGGGGTTCGAGTCCCCTCAGCCACCCTTTGGTCACAACACTGTCGTTGACTGCGTCGAACATGGCGATGATGTTTTCGGGCGGGACATCGGCCAGGATGTTGTGGACTTGCTGGAAGACGAACCCTCCGCCAGGGCTGAGGATCGACACCTGCTGCCGGACGTGCCGGCGGATATCCTCCGGCGCGGCGCTGGCCAGGGTATGGTGGGTGTCACATCCACCGCCCCATAAGGTCAGCTTATCGCCGAACTCGGCCTTCAACTCAGCGGCGTCCATGCCGGTGCAGGAGACCTGCACGGGGTTGATGGCGTCCAGTCCGGCCTCGATCAGATCGCCCAGCAGCGGCCTTACTCCACCGCAGCAGTGGAGTTGCACCTTCACGTCGGCCAGTTCCTTGGCGCGTTGCCACATCTTGGCGTGTCGCGGCTTGAAGAACTCGCGGTACATCGCCGGGGACATTTGCGGACCGTCCTGCATGCCCAGGTCGTCGCCGAAGAGGATAATGTCGATATGCCGGCCGACGGCAGCCAGGAAGTCTTCGAGGTTGGCCAGGTGCAGCTCGACCAGGCGATCGAGGAATTGGTGGACCCGCTTGTGGTCGCCGGCCAGCATCATCAGGAACTTGTCGTTGCGGTAGAGGAACTGTCCCATTTCCAGCAGGTTGCCGCCGAACAGTCCAATAATGGCCCGATCGGTCCGCTCGCGGAGCCTCTGTGCGTCCTCGGTAAGCATCTGCGGGCCGTCGTTGCCTGCCACCAACGGGCCAGGCGGCGATTGCACGGCGCACCACATGCACTCGGACATTGCCTCGGGCAGGTGGTCAAGGTCATCTTCTTCGAGGAACGGCCAATAGCACTGCTCGAAGTAAATTGCCCCGTCGGGCATCTGGGCAATCACCCGGCCGCTTTCGGACCGGATGACCCACTGGTTTTCCTGCCTTTCGGGCACCGCCCAGATGGGCATCTGGCAAGATGTTCCGTCGGGCAGCGTCCAGTCGACCCAGTGTTCGTCCCCGGTTGCGAAGCCGCGGCCCATCTCGATCGTGTCCACGCCGAACCGATCGAGCACGTCCTCGTCGACGATGGCCAGTTGCTGGACGGGGTCGTAAACGCGGATCGGTTTTTGCTCAAGGCCCAGGGCATCGCGAAGTTTTCGATAGGCCATCGCCGCAATACCCGACGAGCGATGCCCGCCAAAATCGATCGGCACTCGGTCGGGCTGCCGGTGGTTGAGTGCAGCCAGCACACATTCCCGTGGGGTCATGGTTTGGTTCCTTGTCAGCCATTGCTCCCCGACTGGGCGAGGAGTTGATTAACCCACGCCTTTGTCTTGGCAACGCATTCGGCCGCCCACTGGCGGCTAAGTGGCTCTGTTGAATCGAGAGGAATATCCTCATATCGAAACTCGGCCGCGTAGGGAGCAAGCCGGCGGGTATCACCGATTTCCGGCGGAACGGGAACACCATTGGCAGACAACAAATCGATCAGTTCCGTTAGATCGTGCGTCCTTCTGAACGCAATACGTCGGTGGCTGAGCAACGCCTTGAGCAGTTTTTCGACGGCCTGCTGTGCGTGAAAGCCAATGATTTCATCAGAGGCTGACGAGGCATCCATGAGAATGCTCATCGCCTGTTCGTCCTGAGCGGCTTTGCGTCGAAGCCTCTTGGCTTGTTCATCCCACTTCATGAAAGACCTTACCTTCTTTCCACGCCTCGTATATGACGTTGTTTGGGGTGTCTCGCCAGTCCTCAAAGACTGCCCGGCTGATTACCAACACATCTGCCGGCACGCACAGCGGCCGCAGCACGTCCCGCAACCGGACCATCTCGGCATGCTTCGACGTGAGCTGCGGCTCGACTACCAGAAAATCCAAGTCGCTATCCGGACCGGCATCGCCTCGGCCGTGAGATCCGAACAAAATCACCTCCGATCCGGCCGGTGCGGCCTCCAGCAAGAGCTTAACCGACTTCTGAATTGTGATTTGATCGATCATGGTGTAGTTCCTATTATAGCCGGGCTGTCAACGCAATCCCCGCCAGGGTCAAATGTGGTACGTAGAGGGCGGCGGGACCGAGTAGTTCGGCCACGGCGGGGCCGGCGCCGCCGGTGAGGAACATTTGTGGCTCGCCGCTGAGGTCCTTGGACAATTGCTCGATCAACTGGCGGATCGCGCCCACCGCGCCCCAAAACAGGCCCGAGCGGATGGCCTCGACGGTCGAGGCGCCCAGGGCCGATGGCGGGGTGCCTAGTTCCGACATTTCAACGGGTGGCAAAAGATCGGTGAACTCGTGCATCGCCCGGGCCGACATTGCAATGCCCGGTAGAATCGACCCGCCTTGGAAGACCCCATCGGCCGAGACCAAGTCAACGGTGATCGCCGTGCCCACGTCGACCACCACGGCCGGCCGGTCGGGCTGGCGGAGATAATTGGCAGCCACGGCGTCGATCAGCCGATCGACGCCCACCATGTCGGGCCGCTCCAGCGCGACCGTAAGCGGCAGGTCGCCGGCGGCCAGCAGCGTGATCCGCTCCTGCGGCCGACGGCTCCGCAGCCAATCGACCAGCCGCGTGCAGCCCGGCCGGTTCACACTGGCGATCCACCATGAAAGCGATGAATTGTGGGAGGCGACAGAATTGTGGGAGGCGACTCCGTCGGCGACATCCAACCACGGGCCGATCTTCTCCAACTCCGGCCGCCGGCCGTCGAGCTGCAACGTCCGCTCCGGCTCGGGCAGCGCATCGCCGCAATCACCGCGGAACAACCCCAGCTTGATCCGGGCGTTGCCGATGTCAACGGCGATGATGGGAAATGAGGACATGGAATTCGCAGCGCTAGAAAAAATGCTTGGCGCATCGTTTAGCCGCCGGGCTTGCCCGGCGCGTTGGCCGGTATCAATATGCTCGAACGCAAACGCGCCGGGCAAGCCCGGCGGCTAAACGACTGTCGGGCGGTCAAGTCATCTACCGCTGCGAGGTATTCCTCGATTGCACTGCGGATGTTGACCAACGCTTCAGCTTCGGTCGCTCCTTGACTCCAACACCCCCGCAATCCCGGGCAATGGACCGTATAACCGTCTTCGTTCTTGCTGAGCACAACCTTGTATCGCATGGTTTCCTCCAAGACGAATTGCATATCATTGTAACCCGGTGGAACGAATTCACCAAGTGTCGCTATTCGTGCCGTCCAGCGCCCCGGCAATTGCCCCGACCAGCGTGTTTAGCCCTTGTCCGGTGACGGCGGAGATCAGCAGGACTTCGCGGTCCAGTGCGTCGGCCAGTTCTTGTTGTACTGTTTCGCCGGCCGGCAGATCGGCCTTAGTGACGGCCACGATTTCCGGTCGCCGGCCGAGTGATTGGTCATGCTTGTGCAACTCCTCGCGGATCGCCCGGTAATTCGACAGCGGCTCGCTGCCGTCGGCCGGCTCCGGCTCGACCAGGTGTACCAGGATGCCGGCTCGCTCGACGTGGCGGAGGAACTCGTGTCCCAGTCCGGCACCGGCGTGGGCACCTTCGATCAGGCCCGGTATGTCGGCCATGATGAACGAGCGGTCGCGGTCGATCTGCACCCGGCCCAGGTTGGGATGCTTGGTGGTAAACGGATAAGCGGCGATCTCGGGCCGGGCGCGTGATAGCCGGCTCAGCAGCGTGCTCTTTCCGGCGTTCGGTTTGCCCACCAGGCCCACCTCCGCGATGACCTTCAGTTCCAGTCGGACCATGCGGACCTCGCCCGGGTCGCCTGGGGTCGACTGGCGTGGCGCCTGGTTGGTGGCCGACTTGAATCGCGTATTGCCCTTGCCGCCTTTTCCACCCCGGGCAACGGTCACCCGGTCGCCGCCGCCGGCCAGGTCCTTTAGTACATGCCCACGTTCTGCATCCATGACGACCGTGCCGGGCGGCACGCGGATCACCAGGTCGTCGGCCGAGGCGCCGTGGCAGTTGGCCCCGCGCCCCAGATGGCCGCTCTTGGCCGTCCAGTGCTTGCGATGTGCCAGCGCGGTCAGGCTGTCGACTCCCTGTTGGGCCAGCACGATCACACTTCCGCCGCTGCCGCCGTCGCCGCCGTCCGGCCCGCCGCGGGGAACGTACTTCTCCCGGCGGAAGCTAACGCACCCGTCGCCACCCTTGCCGGCCTCCACACGGATTTCAACTTCGTCGACGAACAATGGACTATATGTTGGTATCCAGGAAGTGCCTATCGCTCATTCAGTTCTTCCCTGGTGAATTGTCCGCCAGCCTTGGCGTACCTGAGTCTCTGCATCAGTCGCTCATAGTCGCCGGCCGACTCGTCCCGGCCGACATAACGCTGCAGCCACTGGCGAAAGGCAGAATTGAGCGAGCGCTGCTCGCGAGCGGCCTTCTCTCGGGCCTTGCGAATGAGGCGTTCATCGGCGTTGAGGGTGACGTTCTTGATCATCTTGGAGCGATCCTCATTTCAGACCATTTTTCCACCACGGTAGATGAGCAGTCACTCAGAATGGGGACAGGCCGGCTGGACCACTCGCCGCCCGAGGTATGGTCCAGCGGTTCGAGTCCTCAGACCGACTCGACCACGCTGATTCGTCGGCCGCCGCGGTCGAACTTGACGTAGCCGTCAATTTGGGCGTAGAGCGTGTAATCGTTCCCCTGGCCGACGCCGCCCCCGCCGTGGAACTTGTTGCCGACCTGGCGGACCAGGATGTTGCCGGCGCGGACCTGCTGGCCGCCGAATCGTTTCACGCCGCGGCGCTGGGCATTGCTGTCGCGTCCGTTTCGGCTGGAGCCTTGCCCCTTCTTGTGTGCCATGGTAGTTGCCTATAACTTGGCTATCAGCTTTCAGCCGTCAGCTTTCAGCTTTGTGAATCGCCATCAGGAGGTTCTCATACAGTCTAAGGTTGCATAACAAGCATAACTTGTTTCTTGGAAACATGTTACGTCGATTTTCAGTAATTTCTGGCCAATAACCGAAAGCTGACGACTGATAGCTAACATTTTTACCGGTAAACCCACTCGTAGTCAACCCCTCCGGGTATCCCGTAGCGGATTTCCCGCTCGTGCTCGAAGTATTCGTCTCCCGGCCGCCAGAAATTGAGCTTCAGTGTCTTTCTGGACAGTCGGCGGCCGGTCCCGATCGGGTCCCCCTTCTTGTAGCTGCCCGGCTTGTCCCGCCAGCGGTAGGCATTGGTCAAACCTTGGATGTAGACCGAAAACCGGTCGATCCGCGGGTCGATATCCTCCCACGTGGCCACGCCCCAGACCGTCTGGCCCACGGGAATCATGCCGCAGATTTCCACGGAATTATAGAACCGCCGGGTGCGATCCTCCCGCAGCCTGATCGCCCCCAAGGCTACCGGTATCACGCGGTCCGGGTAGACCTTGGTGAAACCCTTGCCTCCCTGCATCGCCCCGTGGCCTTCCAGGAGGAACTCGGGGATGAAGCGAATCGGACGGTCGACATATTCGACCTTGTAAGTGCCGTCGTCCCCCAGCACCGGGTGCATCACCTTGCCCGGATTCCTCACCGAGTAAACCATGTACCAGATCAACTTCCGCCGCATCTGCCCGCTCGGCTGGGGAACGTCCACCCAGATCATCCGCATCGGCTTGAACCTGAACTCCAGCGCCCAAACATCGTGCCGAAACGCCACTTCCTTGGCCCAATCAAACTGCGGATCGACCGCCAACAATTCGACCACGTTGTGCCGGCTATAGGATTCCTCGATTTGCCGGGCCGGGTTGACCAACTTGACCACACCGGGGGCCAATCTGCGATGTTCCGGCCGGGCCTTGACAGGTTGCCGGGCCCCGGCAAGCCGCTCCTGCTGGCCAAACACCGGCCAACTGACCACGGCCCCCAACGCCAAAGCGGCAAGCCAGTTCCGCAAGCACAACAGGCGATTCATCAGGAGTTCTCCCCATAATAATGTTGGCATCGTGATCCGGGCGTACCGGACCCACCAAAACATCTTCCTTCTAATAGTATAGTCACCGCGTCCGGCAGTAGTCAAACATACCCATTTTACCCGTTTTCTCTCGTGCCCCGGTCTTCCGCCCGCAGATTCTGCGAAATCGGTATAGTTTGCCAATTTGGCGGCCGATGGTAAGAACACGATGTGGTGTGAGCAGTGTGGACAGGACGTGCCTGGGGTGGCCGCGGCCGAGGGAGGGGAATTTCGCTGTCCCCGATGCGGCGGCGGCCTCCACACCAAGCCTTCCAGCCCGGCGGCCGACGCGACGGCCAATCGCGGCGGGCCGACCACCGCCAAGGACGGTGCCGACCCGCCGGCCTACGATGGCTGGGAGTTGGACGAGCAGTTGCGTCACATCGGCCGGGTGCTGGACAGTGGCCTGGGGTTGGACAGTGGCCTGGGGTTGGACAGTGACCTGGGGTTGGACAGTGAAAAGGTCGGAATCCGCCGATCTGCGGCCGATTACTCACGGGAGCCAGTCCGACTGGATCCGGCCCACGCCGGCCCCCCGCCGTGGCATCTGCCCCTGGCGAGCAAGCGGACAGGCAGGGGTCCGAAGCCCGACACCCAGCAGTCCCACTACCCGCTGGCCACGCTGACCTGGGCCGCCTTGTCGTTGGGCACGATGGCGTTCGTCTGCGGCGGAGTCCTGCTGGGATGGTCGGTCGTCACCGGCCGGGAAGAGCTATGGACCGTCGGCTTGCCGGTGGCCCTGGCCGGCCAGGTTGCCTTGCTGATGGGCCTGATCATGCAGCTCGACCGGCTCTGGCACACCAGCCGTGACGCAAGGGCCAAGCTCGACGAAGTCGACGAGCAATTGCACGAGTTGAAGACCAATTGGACCTGCTGGCGCTGAAGATGGGGGAAAGGAAATGATGAATGCTGACGACGTTTTCTCCCACTTCCGAATCACCTCCCGGCCGGCCACGTGAAGTTTTTGCCTGGGCGATGTACGACTGGGCCAACAGCGCCTACTCGACCCTCTCGATCACGATCCTGGTCTATTACATCAAGTCGGTGGTCGTTCCGGGCGAATGGGGGACGGTGGTTTGGGCCTGGGGTATCTCGCTGTCGATGCTCACGGCGGCCTTGCTCTCGCCGCTGCTCGGCGCGCTGGCCGATGCCAACTCGAGCAAGCGGAAATGGCTGGCCGGGACCGCGCTGACCGGGGCCGCCGCGGCAGTATTGCTCGCACTAGTCCCGCCTGAAAGGACCTGGCTGGTCGTCGGACTGTTTGTCGCCACCTGCCTGCTGTTTGAACTCTCGCTCGGCTTCTACAACGGCTTCCTGACGGAGATTACCAATCAGCAGACCATCAATCGCGTATCGGCGTGGGGATACGCGCTGGGTTACCTGGGCGGGGCGACGGCACTTGTGCTGGCGCTTTTGGTGATGATTTTCGGCGAGGCGATCGGGTTACCCGAACTGTCCGACCAGTTGCGAGTCGGGCTGCTGATCATGGGCCTCTGGTGGGGGCTGTTCACCCTGCCGACCTTGTGGATCCTGCGCGACCGCGGCCGGCCACCCGAGCGGCGACTACCGTTGTGCAGTGCCGTTGCGCAGGCCACCGGCGAGGTTGTCCACACGTTGCGAAGCGTGCGTGTCTACCGCACCTTGGCACTGTTCCTGCTGGCGTTTCTCTTCTACAACGACGGCATCCAATCGGTTATCAGCCAGTCGTCAACCTTCGCCATGGATGAACTGAGCTTCGGCCCCGTGGAACTGATGTCTTTGATCTTGATGATCCAGCTTGTCGCTTGTCCCGGCGCCATGCTGGTCGGCTTCCTGTCCGACCGGATCGGGCAGAAGCCCAGCTTGATTCTGTGCCTGGCCATCTGGGTCGGACTGCTTTTGGCGGCGTTCTTCGTCACCAGCAAGCTGGAGTTCTGGATCCTCGGCGGCGTGCTGGCCCTGGTGCTCGGCGGAACTCAATCGGTCAGCCGCGCCATCATGGGCCGGATGACCCCGCCCGAGCGGACGGCCGAGTTCTTCGGTTTTTTCAATTTCTCGGGCAAGGCAACCAGCTTCCTGGGCACGTTTCTCTTTGGCCTGATCGTCGCGCTTTGCGGCAGCGCCCGGTTGGCCATCCTCAGCCTGCTGGTGTTCTTCTTGATCGGTTGGGCGATCATCGCGCGGATCAACGTCGAGCAGGGCCGACGGCAGGCGCTCCAGGCGTGACAGTACCGTAGTTCGTTTCGGCAAGTATCCAGGGATGCACGGCGTCCTAATCCTTTCGCGGCTGGGCCATTTCCTTCCACACTTCGGCAGGGATAGCCCGGCCGGCGAGGCTCTCTTCGACGATTGATTTGTACAGTTCGGGCCGCCGGCCAGCCAGCAACACCGAGCGGAAATCGGTCCTCTTTTCCGGGATCACTTTCGGATAGTAGCCGGCAAGGTAGCCCTTTCGGCCGGTTCTTCCCGGCCGATCCGACCTGGCGAACCAGATCTGCGGGGCATCCAGGTCAACCTCGGCGGTAACGACACAGTCGCGCCAGTATTGGGAGGCGGCAAGGATGTGGCCATAAGGATCAATGATGTAGCTGTTGTACTTTCTCGCCTTCTCGGCAACCAGGGCAAAGGTCTTTTCTGCGATTTCGGTATCGGTGGGGAAATGGAACTCCGTCATGAGGATAACGTCGGAGCCGCGGCCGCCCGCTTCGTCGATGATCTTGGCAAATTGGGAATCGGGGTTAGGATTCGGTCCTTGACCACTAGCAACCTGAGCAATACTGAGCTTGATCTTTCGTTTCGTGCCCTTGAAAATGACCGGCTTCAGTTTCGGATCGACCAGGTAGCGGAATAGCTTTCGGTCGCTCTTGAACGTAAGGCCGTATATGTCCCTGGGCCGGCCGAGATCGACCTGTGCAACGGCCGCGCCGACACGAAAACCGGTATCTGCAACAATCGTGCCCGAGCGGTTTATTACGTAGCTACGGCCCAGCGGCTCGCCCGTGTAGCCCGGATAGTTGCTGCAAAGGTACGGCAGTGCGCCCGAATAGCCCGCGCAAACAAGGGTAACATGATTGTCCCACGCCCGGACGCGCATTTTGATATCCAGCGGGTATCCCTGCGGCACCGGCTCCGGCCCGTACGACCATAAGATCAACTCCGCCCCATCCAGTGCCATCACCAGCGGAATCTCCGGCCAGTAATGGTCGGTGCCGATCATCAGCCCGACTTTGCCGAACCGGGTATCGAAGACCGGCAACTCGTCACCCAGCGCGATTTGCTCGTCGGGCAGGCGATGCGACTTGCGGTACTTGCCGATGACCTTCCCGTCGGGGCCGATCAGGTACGACGTGGAGTAAAGCTTCCCGTCGCTGTTTTCATTGAGGTTAGCGGCGATATAGATTTTTCGGGCGGCGGCCGCTTGGGCAATCGCTTCAAGAGTCTTGCGGGCCTGCTCACCGCCGTCGGTGGGTACGCACTGTTCGGGCAGGCAGACGATGTCCGCCCTCTGGGCCGCCGCCCGATCAATCATGCCCAGCACGTGCTCCAGGTTGCGATCCTTTGCGGCCCACGACTGGGTGACTGCACAGACCCGGGCGGTCTTTTCGGCGGCCGGGCAGATTGCAGCCGTGCAGATTGTCGCCAGTAAGATGGTCGTCTGGGCAATACGACGATTCATGGATTCTCGCTCCTTGTTAAATAGCCGCCCGCGCAACGCGTCGCGGTAATGCGCCCGCGGGACGTTGTCCCCCGGCTATTGTGCGATTTTTGTGTAAAAGCTACTGCAAACCACGAAAATGCTACCTATTATTTTATCTCCGCCGAGGCAGGAATGGAAGGAGTCGCTTTTCTCTGGATGCCTGTCGAGGTAAAATGCGTCCCACAATCGAACGAACTGATGGAACGCTGATGTCGATAGATCGTGTCTTTCTGAACTGGGACCGGCGCTGTCTGGCCACCGCAGTCGATTACCTGGTCGAGCAATTCGGCTCGGACGAGACACTCGATCTCCACGGCGTCGTGGTCGCCGTACCGGGCAGCCGTGCCGGGCGGCGGCTCCTGGAGATCCTCGTCGAGCAGGCAGATCAGCGCAAATGGATTCTAAGCCCGCCGACGATCATCACCGTCGGTAAGCTGCCGGAATTGCTCTATCAGGCGAAACGTCCATTCGCCGATGAGTTGGTCCAGCAACTGGCGTGGATCGAGGCACTCAATCACACCGATCCGCAGCGACTGAAGCGGCTGTCGTCCACTGTCCCCGCCGAGGACGACCTGACGGCGTGGCTTGCCCTGGGCGCGATGCTGGGGCGGCTGCACCGGGAGCTGGCCGCCGACGGGCTCGATTTTTCGGCCGTCGCCGACTGCGGCTCGCGAATCGACGGGTTCCACGAACAGCAGCGATGGCAGGTGCTCGCGGAAATCCAACAACAATACCTGCGCACGCTTGATGAACTCGAACTGTGGGATTTGCAAACCGCCCGGCTGTATGCGATTCGAGAAGGTGAATGCGCCACCGATAAACGAATCGTCCTGGTCGGCACGGTCGACCTGAATCGCTCGCAGCGGCTGATGCTCGACCAGGTTGCCGAGCGAGTGACTGCCCTGGTGTTCGCACCCGAGCAGTTGGCGGATCGTTTTGACGAGCACGGCTGCATCCGGCCGGAGGCCTGGCAGGACGTGGCGATTGATCTTTCGGACCAGCAAATCGAACTGGTTGACAGCCCGACCGACCAGGCGGTCGCGGTGGCCCGGGCGGTCGCCGCATTGAATGGGTGCTACAGCGCTGAGCAGATCACCGTCGGGGTGCCCGACGAGCGGCTTGTGCCGCACGTCGAGCAGCATCTCAAGCAGTGTGGAGTTCCTGCCCGCTACGGCGTGGGACTGCCGATCGGGCAATCGAGTCCGTACCGATTGCTTGCCGCAGTGGCCGACTACCTGGAGGGCCGCCGGTTCTCGGCGTTTGCCGCCCTGGTGCGGCATCCGGCGGTCGCCGGCTGGTGGGCGGGCAAAGAAATCTGCGGCGACTGGCTCAGCGAGTTGGACCGGTACTACTGTGACCACCTCCCATACAGACTGGGCGACCAGTGGCTGGGACCGGATAAGCATTACGCAGAACTGAAGCAGGTACACTGCGCGATCGAGGACCTGCTGAACGATCTTGGCGGCGATGCTCGGCCGTTGGACCGGTGGGGTCAACCGATCGTTGACCTGCTGGTGGGCATCTTCGGGCAGTCCGAATTGGATCGGAACGTCGAGCCCGACCGCACGATACTGGCCGCTTGTGAAAGGATCCAGAAGGTGCTGCGCGACAACCTGACAACACCGAAGAGGCTGATCCCGGACGTCTCGGGTGCCGACGCGGTGCGGCTGGTGCTTCGCCAAGTCGAAGGGGAATCGATCGCCCGGCTGCCGGACCGTGCGGCCGTCGAACTGCTCGGTTGGCTGGAATTGCCGCTGGACGATGCGCCGGCGCTTATCGTCACCGGCTTCAATGAGGGGTCGGTTCCAACGTCGCTCAACGCCGATCTGTTTATGCCCAACCGGTTGCGCCGCGCGCTGGGAATCCTGGACAACGACCGCCGCTACGCACGGGACGCCTACGCGCTGAGCGTGCTGGCGGCGTCGCGGCCGGAGTTGAAGCTGATCGCCGGCCGCAGATCGGTGGACGGTGACCCCTTGGCACCGAGCCGGCTGCTGTTCGCCTGCGACGAAGAGACGACCGCCCGCCGCGCCCTGGTGTTGTTCTCTTCGGAGGAGTCGGCATCCGGCGGGGCGATCCTGCCGGGCGCGCTGCGGCCGGGGCAGGAACAGTCCCGGTTTGAAGTCCCCCGCCCGCGGCCGCTGGCCGAGCCGGTTACCTCGATGCGGGTTACCGAGTTCAGGGACTACCTGGCCTGCCCGTATCGGTACTACTTGAAACTGCGACTGGGACTGGATGGTCTGGCCGATTCGGCGGAGGAACTCGACGGCGCGGCATTCGGTACGCTGGCCCATGCGGTGTTGGCCCGGTTCGGCAAAGGTCCGGCCGCCGACTCGACCGATCCGGACGAGATACGCGACCAACTCAGTGAAGCCCTGGATCACGTTGCCCTTGGGGAGTATGGCAAACACCCGCTGGCGGCCGTCCGCGTGCAGATCGAACAACTCCGCGGACGGCTGATGGCGTTTGCCGACTGGCAGGCCGGTTGGGCCGCCGAAGGCTGGCGAATCGAATATGTCGAAACCGGGCCGGAAGAGCGAAAAGCCGCGCTGATGGTCGACGGCCGGCCGATGTACTTGCGAGGACGCATCGACCGGATCGACGTGCACCAGAAGACCGGCAAGTGGATGATCTTCGATTACAAGTCTTCCGACACCGCCAAGACGCCCGACAAGCTGCATCGTACCGGCGGCAAGTGGACCGATTTGCAATTGCCGCTGTATCGCCACCTGGCCGCCGGGCTGGGAATCGAAGGGCCGGTCGAGTTGGCATACATCGTGCTGCCGAAGGACACCGGCAAGGTAGGGCACCTGCCGGCCGAGTGGACCGACGAAGAGTTGCAAGACGCCGACCGCACGGCCGAAGAGGTGATCCGCCGAGTGCGGGCCGAGGAGTTCTGGCCGCCGGCCAGTCCCCCGCCCGCATTCTCCGAGCACCTCGCCGCCATCTGCAAGGACGGACAGTTTGCCGTGGCCTTGGCAACCGACCACCAGCAAGAGTCGGAAGGGTCCCGAGAGTCCTGAAAACCCGCGAGCGGTTACTCCGGCGCGGCCAGCAGCATGGCGGATGCCTGGCCGAAGGGGGTGTGGTTGAGGACTAGGGCAGTGGGTGGATGGGGTTTCGCGGGCTGGGAGTGGATGACGTTGACCGGGCAGTTGGGATCGGGGAATTGGTAGTTCAGCGTATGCGGCACCAGCCCGTGCTGGAAGGCCAGCACGCTGACGGCCATTTCTACGGCGCCGGTTCCCGGTCCGAGGTTTCCGAAAAAGCTTTTCGGCGCCGTTACCGGCACGTCGCCCAGGGTTTCGTGGATGGCCCGGGCTTCGATCTGGTCGTCCAGCCGCGTGCTTGCCCCGTGTGCGTTGACGTGTCCCACCTCGGCGGCGGTTAGGCCCGCATCGCGCAAGGCGGCGGTAATCGCCCGCCGGATAGCTTTGCCTTGCAGGGCTGCTGCGTTGCGGCGAGGCTCGAAGGTGCCGGCCTGACCGAGGATCCGTGCCAGGACGGTTGCGCCGCGGGCTTCGGCGTGTCGGCGGGTTTCGAGGATGAACGCTCCGGCGCCTTCGCCGTTGACCATTCCGTCGCGCTTGGCGTCGAACGGCCGCGAGGCTGACTGCGGATCGTCGCTGCGGCGCGACAGTTCGAAGACCTGGCTGCGAATCCAATCGCCCGGATGAATCCGCGATCCGGCGCCGCCGACGATCATCGCGTCGGCGTGTCCCCGCCCGATCACGCGGATCGCTTCCGCCACGGCGGAGAGGCTGGAGACCTCGGCAAGCGTGAGCGAGTTATTTGGTCCGCGGGCGTCCTGGGCTATACCGATGTGGCAGGCCGGCATGTTGGGCAGGTATTTTAGCATCCACAGCGGATACAGATCGGCCATGGCCGCCGCGCCCCAGCGGCCGTAGTCGAGTTCCCCGTCGACCATGCAGCTCCGATAGGCGTCGGCCAATTCATACAGGTCGCAGGGGATGATGTCGGCGCCGAAGACGATACCCAACCGCTCGGGGTCGATCGGTGCCTCGCGTAGCCCGGCGTGGTCACAGGCCAGGTCGGCCGCGGCGAAGGCCAACTGGATATCGCGGCTCATCACCTTCAGGCTCTTGCGCCGTCGGATGTACTGCTTGGGATCGAAGTCGGCCACCTTGGCCCCGAACGGGATCGGCAGGTCGCTGCCTGAGAATAGCTCGATCCGCCGGACGCCACTGCGACCCTCCAGAAGCGAGGCCCAAAATGCCTCGTTTCCGATGCCGATCGGGCTGACCACCCCGATCCCGGTGATCACGATTTCCTGCCGCGACGCCATGCTTTGCCTGTGCGAAAACCGTTTAGCCGCCGGGCAAGCCCGATTTTCCGCAGGTTGGTGTAACGGCTAAGTAGAGTAGTTGTTTGATTGGGTTAGAGTCTATCGTTGTAACTTCTGCGCGCCGTGCGCGCATCTTGTACAGTACTTGTTCACCATACTATTGGGTTGCGGGCGCAGCCCGCATTATGTTGTTTGTCTGGGTAGATATTGCGAGAGTACTGCCGCTGGTGGTGGCAGGTTTAAGTCTTGTAGAATTTGCCTTTGTGTCGAGCGTAAACG
>JAUWHT010000260.1 GCA_030605745.1 Pirellulales bacterium
AAGAGACCGACGCGGCCGACCGGCTGGAAGCAGCCACAGCGGCAGTGATCCTCGAGGGCAAGGACGTCACCTACGACATGAAGCCGCACCGCGACGACCCCACGGCCGTCGGTACCCGGGAAATGGCCGCGGCGATTTGCAAAAAGTTGGCCGGATGCGAGATTCGATGAGCAGGCAGAGAGGGCGGGGGACTCGGCATTCCCATCGGTTTCCGGTATAATAAAGATATGGGGTGGCGGGCGAGGGCGAGTGTCCGTTGCGGGAGGTTCCGAAGCCCCGTTTCTGCGACAAGGAGAACTACCGTGCCGCACATTGTCGTCGATGACCAGCAGGTCAAGATTATTTGTGAAGCGACGGACAACGTCGAGGTCCGCGATCAAAATGGAAGGTGTCTCGGTTACGTGGCACATGGATTCACGGACGAGGACATTGCCATTGCCAAACGGCGGTTGACATCGGATGAACCTCGCTATACGACCAGTGAGGTACTGGACCACCTCCAGTCGCTTGAGCAGAAATGATCCGCTACACCGTGGTTTGGCACAGGGAAGGCCGAGACGAATTGGCCGAGATATGGACCGACGCACAAGATTGCAACGCGGTTACGGCGGCTGCTGATCTGATTGACCAGCAGTTGGCGGACGATGCTGCCAAGAAGGGCACCGAATTGAGCGAAGGGTTGCGAGCGCTCTTCGTGCCGCCGTTGCGAGTCCTTTTCGTGGTACGCGAAGACGACCGCGTGGTTGAGGTGCTTTGGGTTAAACTCCTGTGATGACTCAAGCCAAGGACCTCGGCATTTTACCTCACGAGTAATCTCACCACGTTTGCGGCCTGATTGCCAGATTGCCGGTTTCCTGGGCTGATGTTCGGCCTGCTGGCAACGTGCCGTCTGGAGCCTGCCTACCGCGATTTCTTGATCCCCTTGGTCACCAGCCAGAACAGGGTGGCCACCACCGGCATGGCGTACCAGCCGACCGGAGCGTGGGGTCCGGTATCTGGGCCAATCAGCCCTAGGCTCAATCCGAGTATTCCCCACCCGCCGAGAAACACCAGGAAAATCGTATCGTGCTCGCGGAAGATGCCACGAGTCCAATCGAAGGGCACCGCCGGGGCGTTCGGGCCGCGAGTCGTTGGCTGGGAGAAGATCCGTGGAACAACCCGCGGCACAACCCGGCAAAACTCCCGGTATTGCTCGCCAAAACAACCCAAAAGAAACTGCTCTTCCGCCAAAATGATCAGGTGGTACTGAACTCCTACCACCACAAATACCACCAACAGCACCACCGGGTTAAGGGTCAGCAGGGCCGCCCCGGCCCAGAGAATCAAGTTGCCCAGGTAGAGCGGATTCCGTGTGCGGGCGTACATACCGGTGGTGACCAGTGTAGGGGCCTGTAACCTCTTGCCACGACCGCTTGTTCCGCGCTCGGCGCGTCCGGCCACGTCTAGCCGAATTGTCTCTCCCAGAAGGAGTAAGCCGATCGCCGCTACCTGCAACAGCAACTCCCATATCCCCGGGCCGGCCGGCGGCCTGGGGTCCAGCCAGGCGGCGGCCACAACGAATATCGCCAGGGGCACCAGCGTGTAGCTGCGGTGGCGAAACAGCCATCGACCGCACCTCTGGGCGATTGTGGCAGATGGACTCTGGGCGATGGCGGTCTGCATGTCTCTTGATGTCAAACTGGTTACGGCCGTAGGCCGCGTCACGAACTCCTACGAGAATAGCCCGCTGCACCCATTTCCCTTTCCCACCGGTCGAACCGACGAGCCATGGGACCGCCCCATAAACACGCGGCGGCCACCAAGCAGCCGACCGCTCCACCACAGAGCGTGTCGCTTAGGAAATGTGCGCCGGTTTGGATCCGTTGGCAGGCCACCAGTACGGCCATGGCAGGAAACAGCCAGCGTCCCCGGGGGTAAAGCCACACCAATGCGATGGCTAGTCCCGCCGCGGTGGCCGTATGGGCGGAGGGAAAGCTCTGGCCATCACTGCCGGCCCGCGCCAGCGGAAACCACCCACCAAAGCTGGCCAACACGCCGCCCTGGAAGTCGAAGCAATGAGGTCGCGTGCGAACCACCAGCATCTTGATCATGTCGGCCGCCAGGCCGGAACCCAACGAGGCCGCCAGCACCCGGGGTAGTGCCCAACATCGCAGCGGGTCGAGCTGGTAGATCACCAACACAATCAACAGCACCCCCAACCCGTGACCAAAAACCTCGGTAAACCCCAGTAGCTTGCTCACCTCCCCCGGACAGTGCACGCTCATGCACCAGCGGGCCAGGGGACAATCGATCGCCAGGGCCGGCAACCCAGCGGCAACCAGCAGTCCGGGCAGAAACAGCGGCCAGAACCGGCTGAGCGAGCAATTGACCGTGGCGGGAACCGCCGGCCCGACACTTCTGCTACAATCCATGAACGTTTCTGCTTGTCTAGACTGCGCTAATCTGCGCTATCGAGAAAAGGCGCCCATCCTCTCCTTTGTGATCCCATCGGGCGGCGGATTATAGTGGGCGCAACCGGGCGGGGCAATGGCAATAACTGCTGTTGCCCATCTAAGGAGCATCTGCTAGAGTCCAGCCCGCTTCTTGGGCCGCAAGGAGAACGCCCTATGCGCCAACAGTTTCGGCATCAGGTGTGGATCGTCCTGGCCGCCGCGGTGGTCTTCTTTACCAACCTGGGGGCCGTCGCGCTCTGGGACAAGGATGAATCGCTCTACGCCTCCTGCGCCAGGGAGATGTTCCAGCGGGGCGACTGGGTAGTGCCGACGTTCAACGGCGAAGTTTTTCCGGACAAACCGCCACTGATGTTCTGGCTGATGATGAGCGGTTTTCAGCTATTTGGCGTGACCGAGTTCGCCGCCAGGTTCTGGTCGGCGGTGCTGGGCGTCGGAACCGCACTGGTCACCTATCACTTGGGCAGACTGCTGTTTCGTGCCGAGGTGGGGCTGTGGGCCGGCCTGATTGTGGCCTCTACGATCATCTTCACCGTCTCGGCCCGGGCAGCCACCGTCGATTCGGCCCTGGTGTTCCTCACCACGTTGGCCGCGTTGTTGTTCGTCTCAGGCTGGGTGAAGAAGTCGGAAAAGACCGACGGCGGTGGTCACGACACACAGACGAACCAGTCTACCGGCGTCTGGTTCCTGCCTGACTCCTGGATTCTCTTCGCGCTCATGTATGCCTGTCTGGGCGTGGCAGTGCTGGCAAAGGGGCCGGTCGGGGTCCTGCTGCCAGTGGCCATGATCGGACTGTTCTTGTTGATCATCAACCAGTCGGCCCGGGACCGCCGTCGGCCGGCCGTCGGCTGGGCAACCGTGCTGATGAAGCTGCTCCGCCCGTTCGCCCCGCGGAACTTGCTGCGAGCCACCTGGCAGATGCGTCCGCTGACGGCCGTCGGGCTGCTGGCCGCGGTGGCCTTGCCGTGGTACATCATGGTGGGGTTGCAGACTGACGGGGAGTGGCTTGTGAAGTTCTTCGGCGTGCACAACCTGCACCGGGCGCTAAAGCCGATGCAAGGCCACGGCGGCCCGGTCTTCTATTATATCCCGGCGATCTTAATCGGCTTCTTTCCCTGGTCGGTCTTTCTGGGGCCGAGCCTGATCGAGTTGGTCCGCCGGGTCCGACAGAATCACGCCTGGAAGACCGGCTACATTTTTGTAGCTTGTTGGACGGGGGTGTTTGTGGGCTTCTGGTCGATTGCCGGTACCAAGCTGCCCCATTATGTGCTGCCTGCCTATCCGGCTTTGGCGCTTTTGACTGCCGCGTTTGTCGACGCCTGGATCACCGACCCGGTGTGCGTAAACCGCTGGTGGCTGCGCAATGCGAACGCGACCCTGGTGGTGGTGGGAATCGGGATGATCGTGGCGCTGCCGATCATCGCGTCGATCTTCCTGCCCGGGGAATGGATGCTGGGATTGGTGGGGCTGGTCCTGGTGGTCGGCGGGGCATTGAGTTTCTTCTTCGCCGAGCGTGACCAGCCGTCTCGGGCGATGGTGGCTTTTGCCGTGATGTCGGTCGTTTTCCTGACAGGGATATTCGGTTTTGCGGCGTTGCGGGTCGACCGCTATCAAAATGCCCCGGTGCTTGTGGCGGAAATCCGCAAAGCCAGTCCCGGGCAACCCCAGTTGGCCGGCTATCGTTTCTTTAGAGAGAGCCTTGTGTTCTACGCCGGAGAGCCGGTGCCGCATTACGGGACCGCCGACCAGTTACAGGAGTTCCTCGACACCGCAAAACACCCGTACGTGTTCACGACCGACAAGCACGAAGAAGAACTCCAGCGGCGTTTTCCGGGCGCGTTTTCTGTGCTGATACGCCGGCCCCGGTTCCTTCGCTCCGGCGAAGTGGTGGTTCTTGGCCGGCGTCTTGGCCATGATGCGCTGCAGACTGTAACCAACCCGGCAGCCCGCACCATCCGGTAGACTTCTAATGTGCAACTGCATTGTGGTCGTTCCTTGTTACAACGAAGCTGCAAGGCTGAAGGTCGATGTATTCCGAGAATTCGCCGCACGAGGCCACCCGCAACGGTTCCTGTTCGTCGACGACGGCAGCACCGACGACACCCGATCGGTGCTCGAAACCCTGCGGGACGGGGACCCCGAACACTTTGAAGTCCACAATCTGCCGCGCAACATGGGCAAAGCGGAAGCGGTCCGTCAGGGGATACTCCGCGCGCTGGCGCGCCAGGTCGAATTGGTCGGTTTCTGGGACGCCGATCTGGCCACGCCGCTGGAAGCGATTCCCGAGTTCTGCGACCTGCTCACACGCAACCCGCAATTACAAATGGTGATCGGTGCGCGGGTGAAGCTGCTCGGCAGGACCATCGACCGTCGGGTTCTTCGACACTACCTGGGGCGGGTGTTTGCCACGGCGGCCTCCTTAGTCCTGCGGCTGCCGGTCTACGACACGCAATGTGGAGCAAAGCTGTTTCGCGCCTGTCCGGAAGTCCACGCACTCTTCCGGCAACCTTTCCGTACCAACTGGATTTTTGACGTCGAACTGTTGGCAAGATTCATCCACGGGCGCAAGACCGGCGGGATGGAACCGGCGGAACGGAGCATCTACGAGCTACCGCTTACCGAATGGCGCGACGTGACGGGCTCGAAGGTCAGAGTCCGGGATTTCTTCAAGAGCTTTTTCGAACTCGCCAGGATTTGTTGGGTTTACCTTCGTCCCGGCGCCGCAGGAACAAGACGCGTTTGGCCTCGAGCAGGAGATAACGCCGCAGCCGGGCAACCCGCTGATTCGCCCCGCGGGCGTCGTGCTGCCTGAGGGTTTCGAGCAGGTTACTGTTCGTCTTTTCGCCAGCGGACCTCCACCAGCCCAGCCCGCGCGTTGGCGGTCCGGGTGAGCACGAACAGCAAGTCGCCCAGGCGATTCAAATAGGCTTGCAAGTGGAGGGAGATTTGCTCTTCGTTCTGGCGGGTCAGGGTGACCAGTCGGCGTTCGGCCCGCCGGCATACGGCCCGGGCAAGGTGCAATGCGGCGGCGGCCCGAGTGCCCGTCGGAAGAATGAAGCCGTCAAGCTGCTCCAGTTTGTCGTTATGGCGGTCAATTGCGTCTTCCAGCGCGCGGACGTGTTTCGGGCCGATCGTGCGGAGTCCCCAGTCGACCGGATCGGGTGCGGCCAGTTCGGTGCCCACCTCGAACAACTCGTGCTGACGTTGTTCGAGCAAGTGGTCGATCTCCTTGGGCAACGATTCGGCGCGGACCAATCCCAGCAGGGCGTTTAGCTCGTCGATGGTGCCGTATGCCTCCACTCGGGCGTCATCTTTGGCCACCCGGCTGCCGCTCAGCAGTCCCGTCTCGCCTTGGTCGCCGGTGCGGGTGTAGATCTTCATCGCATGTCCTTCACTTGTATTGTTGTTTCCAACACCTTGATCTTCAGCCGGCCTGCGACCTGGATGATCGGCAGGAAACTGCTGTAGGCCGAGGCCCCTTTGAGACTTGTGTGCGCCAGCTTCAGATGGGCCGCACCGATGCCGCCGCCGGCCAACGTGGCGTCGATGGGAATCCAACGCCCGCCGACGTAGACCTCGTTCCACGCATGGTAGCCGAACGACTGACTCCCCTGCATGTACACAAGTCCGACGGCCACACGGGCGGGAACTCCTCGGGCGCGGCACAGCGCGGCCAGCAGTACGGCGTGCTCAGTGCAATCGCCGACCGGGTTCTCGGCCACTTCGGCGGCCGTGGCGAACGCCTGCGAAAAATCCTTCTCTTCAATCAAGCCGGTCACGTACCGCTCCAACGTCACTGCGGTTTTCCAGGGGTCTGTTTCATCGCCGGCTGCTTTCCGGGCCATGGCCACGATCTTTGGGTTGTCGCTCTGGATGAGGTTGTTCGGCTGCTGGTCGTCGTCGGTGGGTGGATCGGCGGGTTCATCCCCGCCCCGATGGCCGCCCGGACGCAGCGAGTAAACAGTCAATTCTGCCGTGTGCGGATCGATCGACTTGATCTGCTGTGAAGGTCCGGCGACGAACACCCCGGCCGGATCACCCCCTTCGAGCCGCACCCGGTAGCGAATCCGCTTGGTCTCGTGCGGGCGAGGTATCGGGCGGTCGAGCTTGACGGCGATGTCGGTGCCCAAGTCGAACTCGCCCAGGTCCTGCTGCTGAAGCGCCAGGGCCTTGGTGGCGCGGAACGTCTCAATCTGCATGGCGTCGATGCGGGTCTTCAGCGTCTCGCCCGTCCGATCGCTCCAGACGGTTCCAGTGATGGTCTGGCCGTCGGGAAAGCGCATCACCGTGTCGATCCGCAGCAGGTTGTAGGTGCCGGTGAGTAGTTCGACCGGCTGGTAGTCCCTGGCGGTCATCTCGATGGTGGCCACCTGGTTGAACCCGACGGCCAGTGCGTGGATGGTTCGGTGTTGGCCGGGCTGCATTGGCCTGCGCAACAGGGTCTGTTCCGAGGCGTACAGCCCGCCGTACTCGGCCGACCATGGTATCGACGTGGAAGTCGTTTTGCCCCGGGTAGTCATTTTCATTTCGAGCCGGTTCCCGATCACGCGGCCGGTCGTTTGCACGGGCGTCGGCCCAAGTTGGATTTCGCTGTGGAACTCGATCAGTTTGCCGTCGGGGGTTTCGGTGCTTTTGAAGCGGATCTCCTGCTCGGTCCGCTCGCCGAAGCGTTTGACGGCCAGGTGATTGAGCCCCTCGATCTGCACGATCTTGCGGCCCGAGCGGCTCGTGTGACTGATGGTAGTGTGACCATAGCCGACCCGGGTGCCCGCGATGGTGTAGATATTCCAGGTCTCGCGATCGGCCAGTGAACCCGCCTGCTGCGTCGTCGCAGGCGGGGCATCGGAACAACCGACCGCCAGCAGCGAGATCAGCAAGCCGGCGAGGAATGTCGAGAACGGTGTGACGTTCATTGGTTTCCTGAAGGAAGATGGTGATTTACACGTCGGGAGTCTACTTTACGGCTTTCAGCAAGTTTAACGTGTGAGGTTGTTTGAGGCCAGTGTATCAAAAAGTGGAAAGCTGAAAGCGGGATTGGCCCTCTACTTTCCGCTTTCAGCTTTGACTCTGGGCACACAAACTCGCCGCAATCTGGACAGCTTTGCAAGCGCCGAGGAAGTTTTTTTCGCTGAGCGATTTTCGCGGCGTCCCGGCGGTTTTCCAGGTGGTAGACTTTTCGTGGACCGGCCGTGACACGAGTCAGTTGGGGCGGCAGTTGAACTGCCGCCCCAACGGGTGGACCGGCCGTGCGAGCAGTCTGCCCGAGCGGCGTTTCTCGATTCACCTCCGTCGGCAGTCGGGCATTTCGGTCCGCAGTAGTTATGGCAGGGGTGCCGATTGTTCCGTTTTTTCCGAGACCGGTCTGGTTTGCCCCGGCGAAGTGGCCCTCAGGCCGCACGCCCTGGGCAAAGCGTGACCTACTGTTTGTTAGAGAGTTCCCAGTTGCGGCTCGGTCGCCCCCAATTGCCCCTATAGAGTCGTTCGCCAAGTGAACAGAGAGCGCCGATGGGCTTCCTGAAAAAATTCTTTCGCAACGTATGCCGCGAAGGCTCGATGACGCCCGGCACCGGCAGCTTCCAACACCTCGACGAGGAGGCATTGGAAGCCCACCTGGGAGTGGCACGGTATGGAAACTTCTTGCTCACCGAGGCTGTACGGCCCTCGTACGATCTTCAGGTGGTTCCCACCCAAGGCTATCGCCACGACTCGTACCACGACGAGCAGAATCATACGAGTGTGCCGGTCCTGATGGCTGCCGTTTCCAGCGAGCACCTTTTCGAGTCGTTCATGGAACTGTTGGATCCGCTGGGCAGCGTAGTTGATGTAGTGTTGGAAACGAGCCACAATCGGGGTAGCAGTGGACATACCGACCTGTACCGCGAGCATATCGACGTGCCGGTGCTTAAGAGTGTCCTTTGGGAATACGAAGACCTGCTGCTGAACGACGGTTGCACCGGACTGGCCGTGCTCAACCCGGAACTCCCGCAGGAAATCCAGTTCGACGAACACAAACTGCTGATTGTCTACGGAGAGGATCTCGGCCGGTTCGAGGAAGTCCTCGCCCAGCGCCGCATCCGCTGCGACGATCAGTTGAAGTTCATCACCGAGGCCGAACACGTCCACTCCTCAAGCGACCACTACGCCCGGCAGTTCGACCAACTGCAAACCCGGCTGGGAATGGATTGCGCGTATTTGTGGGAGAGGGATTAGGGGAGAGAGATTAGGGGCGAGGGGACGAAACGCCCACCGACTGCGTTCGGCGGGAACTCGTGGTCTTTGGCTCTACAAAGCCGCGACCGGTGGTCGCGCCGATACGGCCGGCAACCAAACTACGCTGGGCGCGACCACCGGTCGCGGCTTTATGTGTTGGTCGACACGACAGATCTACGGCTCGATCAGATACGCCCGATCGTCGAGATTGATCAGCACCGGTTCGTCGAAGACCATGTACTGTGAGATTCTCTTGCCGTGGCGCCGGGCCAGGGCGAAGTACTGGTCGCTGAACTGCTTGACCCGCGTGGCGTTGGCCTTTTGCTCCTTTGTCACCAGCGAATCGACCCACTGGCCGCCGCGCTGGAAGAAGGTGCGGTTGCCGATGTTGCGGACGTTCCGGCGGGCGTCGCGGGCCTCTTTTTTGGCCTCTTCGGCGAAGTGAATGCCGTCCGCTCGCCCGGCGGGACCGGCGGCGAACGCTTCCAGCGCGGGTGCGGCAGCCGGTGCCTGGGCAGCCCGCTTGTACATGCCTTTCATCGCCCGCTGGACAAAGCCACCCACACCAGACGTCCGATCCAGCGCCAGCAGCCGTCCGCCTGCCCGGCGGACGTTGGCCGCAACGTCATCTAGCTTCGTATTCTCGTCGGCCATGAACGACGTGTAGGGGGTGAGGATGCCGTGCCGGGTGGAGAGCTTGACCAATTCCTTGACCAGCTCTTCGTTCTTGCCCTTCAGGTCCAGCTCGTCGAGAATCTCGCCCACCCGCCGGACCGCCCAAAGCTTTTCGATGAACGCATGCGTCTCGTCCTTGCTCTTCTCGACCAGCTTGGCGGGGAAGTCGAGCTTCTGCTCCTTGTCGCCCACCGAGCCTTGCACGATCACCTTGGCCGTGCCCGGCTTCTTGTAACGGCCGACTACCACCAACTGCTCGCCGGCAAACAGGTCGAACGATTCCTTCGGGTACACGCGGTTGATCGGCTCACCCTCTTCGGTCTTCACCTCGTCGAAAACGAACTCGATCTGCACACCGGTCAGCACGGGCGATTCGATCCGCTTGTACAGCCGGCTGACGCGGTCCTCGATGTCCTCGTCGGGACGCACGTACTCGCTCTGGCCAAAGTTCTCCCGGACCAGCTTATCCAGCAACTGGCTGTTCACGTCGTAGCCGACGCCGAAGGCGAAGATCCGTGCGTGGACCTCGTTCGACTCTTTGGCATTTTTGACGATCTTCATTTCGTTTGTCTCGCCGGCGGTTGGCAGGCCGTCGGTCAGAAACAGCACGTAGTTGGGCCGGCCGGAGTCCTGAAGCTGTCCCAGCGCCGCCTGCAACGCCCCGTCGATGTTCGTGCTACCACCAGCGTAAAGCCCTTCGACGAATCCCAGTGCGGCCTTGCGAGATTTTTCGTCGAACCGCTGCAACTCGGGCCGGAACGCCTCTACCTGGCTGTCATAGGCCACGATGTTGAACAGGTCGCCCTTGCGGAGGTTGTTGAGCACGTGTTTCAGCGCGCCGCGGGCCTGCTCGATCTTCTTGCCGCTCATGCTACCCGAGCGGTCCACCACAAATACTACCGTCTTCTTGGGCCGCTTCTGGTCCGGCGCCTCGATCTTGGGGCTGGCCAGAAGCAGGAAATAGCCGTCCTCGTCCTCCTCGGACCGGTAGCTTAGCACCCGCGTGCTGACCTTCCCCTTGCCCACGTCGTAGAACAGCCGGAAGTCGGAACTGGGTACCTCGTTCTTCCTGGTGTAGGTGATCACCGCGTGGCGGTCGTCGGGCCGCTTGATCTCGATCGAGTGCGTGGGGCTGTAGATGTTCTTGATGTCGATTCGGCTCTCGATCGTCGCCCGAATATGCACCTTCTCCACCGCATGCGAGGTGTACTTGGCCGTGGAAAGCGGAAACAGGAAATCGGTCAGCCCCTCGTGCTTCCGGCAGATCTGCGAGTAGCGCAGCGATACCGTCCGCTTGGCGCCTGCCGGCACCGGGAACACGCTCGTCTTGAACAGACCCGTGCCCATCCATTCCAAAAGCGCCGGGTCCCTGTTCTTGCGGACGATCTCCTCGTACAGCCTTCGGGCTTCTTTGGCGTCGAGCAGCTTGGCAGGATACTCCTTACCGTCGACCAGCAACGTCATCTGCTCGATTGCCCCGTCGTAGGGCAACGGAAACACGAACGCCACTTCCATCTGCCGGCTGCCGGTGTTCTCGAACGTCTGCGACACCTGGACCCGGGGCCACCTGGTCGATCAGGCGGACGTTCACGTCGAGTTCCTTGATCTTGTAGCTGACCGGCGGCGGCACCGGACGCGGAATCGGCCGCGGCAGGCGGACTTGCTGGTCCTTGGCCACTACGATCAACAGCCCTTGGGCCTGGGCAACCGCCGGGGCCAGGAACACCAAAACTGCCATCAGTCGGGTTAATTGTCGGGACATGGTTGCCGCTCCTTCTGTGACGGGGGAAGTGGATGTTGTGGGAGGCGTGGCCGACGGC
>JAUWHT010000015.1 GCA_030605745.1 Pirellulales bacterium
AAGCCGTCCACGCCCCTTTCTGCTCTCAAGCAGCGTAACAAATAAAATGACACTGACAACTGACCACTATCCACTGACCACTATCCACTGACCACTATCTACTATCCACTTTGGTTGCGGCCGAAGGCCGCGCCAAGTTTATCTGTGGTTCCATTTTTGCGTTTCCAGTCATCGCACCGGCGGCATAGTATCAGCCGCCCCCCCTGTGCCGGGGCTGAGTTTTGGCAAATATCCCCGCCCCCCGCCCCGCCGCCAAAATTCCCTCAACGACTACACCACGGAGTCACGGAGTCACGGAGGACACGGAGAAGATTACGAGAAAGATAGACTTAAACTCCGTGCTCTCCGTGCCTCCGTGGTGAACATAGCGTTTCGCGTCTTGGCGCCTTCGCGCGAGGCATGAAACGAAACGAGTTTTCAAAGAGCAAAAAGCGATGGCACACCACTTCAACGTGAACGTGGATAAATGTACCACACCGCGAGGCCGATTTCAAGACCGGGAATTGGCCACTGCACCTTTTGCCTTAGGCCCGAAGGATACTACGTCGGTCTTCTCTCGATGAATGCCACGTGTCCGGCAAGCTGTCACAAATGACTAACACCGACCAGACCCCAAAAGCACCTCACGATGGTTGGAGGCTTCGGGCGTTGGCGATCTCCCGTGAGCCGATTGGCCGCACCTGGTCGGTGGTCAATGAGACGACGGCCAGGGTTTCGCCGTCCAGCGTGACAAACTCGACTTCATAGCCCCCACCGCCGTGCATCAGCACCACGGTGCCCAAGTCGCCGCGGCCCAGCCCGTGCTCAGGTAGATCAACCGTCAGGGCCACGATATCCAACTCGTTAATCATTTTCTTCCCCTTTTCAGTGGATAAGCGGTCACGAACCGCGGGTTCTGTTCTCCCGCCTCGATGAACCACACCGATCGAATCCTCGGTGTCCTTCCATCTGGCGCATGTATTATACCCTCAACAACGTAGCGGGTGCCAGAAGGTGAGGGTTCCACCTTGGCTACCTTGTGCTCGCTGGCGTGCCGCACTAGGGCTTCTGCCAGGACCTCCCAACGACCGGGGTAAAAGCCGAAGCTCCCAAAAAACGCCGCCTTGTGACACCCGGCGCGGTGCGTCGCCGAGAGCAGATACTGCTCGATCTTTTCACGAGGCACCGCCGCACTGCGGATAGCTGGAACTCTCATGCCCTACCGCTCCCTACCACAAGCCCTTTCCGGGCCGCACGCTTCAGCCAAGATGAACATGATCGAATATACCATTTAGGCCACGAATTTCAAGATCAAGAATTGGCCACCGACGGTTACGGCCAAACACCACCCCGCCCCCACGCAGTTCACCTGCGTGGAGCGGTTGTTTGGCCCCTACGAAACGGCCAAACGCCACCTCGCCCCCACGCAGATAAACTGCGTGGGGGCGCTTCGATGCGCGGCGCCGGTAGGGGACAAACATGTGCTCCACGCAAGTAAACTGCGTGGGGGCGCTTTGATGCGCGGCGCCGTAGGGGGCAGACACGCGCTCCACGCAGCCGCAATTCCGGAATTCGGAATTCCTCGATGAAAAAAGCCCCACCGGAACAAACCGGTGAGGCTCTGCCGTTGAAATGTGCAGGCAAGAAACTAAGACTTCCTGAACCGCCTCCACAGACCAATGAGCAACCCCATGATGCCCATGCTCACCAGACCGACGAGCGTGGAGGGTTCGGGGACTACGTCGAAAACAAATACATCCCCACCTGCCGTGCGATGCGACACGTACATTGTGCTGCCGTCATTGCTGAACTCAATGTCTGAGACCCCCAGTTGCAGGCCATCATACCTACCGACGATTTGTTCTGAAGCAAGGTCAATAGCGGCCACTGACTGCGAATCTGAAAAAAGCGCAAAAAGGTGTTCTCCATCCGGATGCATCATTAGCTCTGAAGGGTTGTCCAGCAAATCCATTTCTGATCCAACGCTCCAAGTTGCAAGGTCAACGGCCCATAATGTTGTGGCGGACGGGCTACTTACATACGCTGTACCATCATCTATCGCTATGCCCCTGAGGAGCGTAATGCCCTCAAACTCCATAGACCGTGTAACCTCACAGGTTCCGTCTAGCGAAATTTCGTAAAGGCGAGCGTAATCTGATTTTCGGGCACGCGTAACCACAAAGGCAAACTGGCTGTCCGATGAAAACCCAATTTTTCTGTATTGTGGCTCATCATTAAGTTCAACTAAGGCAAGAAGGCTGAAGTTGTCGTTTGTAATATCGTAGATAGCGATACTGTCATTGTTCATGTCGGAGCTTCCGCCATCCATGCCGACGGACGCTAACACCTTAGAGCGATCCGGCGTAATGTCGATATTTGCGGGCCACGAGTCAACGGTGGATAAGTCGGTTCTCGCATTGCCATTATCCAACTCGATCTGGCTGACGCTGTTTTTGTAGTAGTTTGTTGTAAAGATACGGTTTCCGTCCGCTGACACTACCACGTCGCCGTGCGTGTGGTACGAACCATACGCTATTGTTTGAAGCAACTGACCATCGGGAAGACTGTACTCCTGGACCCGTGAAGAGGGGCTGTCTTCCCAGAATGCCGCGTACAGTCGAGACTCATCCGGCGAGAGGCTGATACCACCCACGTAACCGTCTGTTGGAATTGTGAAATCCAGGTTGATCTCTAATGCCGCCGAAACCTTCGGCGTACCGACGACACACACGGAAAAAAGTGACATTAAACAAACCGAAACCACATTGCCCGATCTCATCTTAAATCTCCTTTGAACTTTGTTATGTTCGCATGGGTAGCCGTTCAGAGGTCTCGGAACCATTCCGAGGTAATCGCCTGCTGAACGGTACAAGTAGCGTTGAAGGGCACCGGGGCGACGTGTTCATCAGGTACGGCCTGACGAACGCGACTCTCGGCGGCCCGACGATACGGCGGGCGTTCCCGCGACCTCTTCAGTGTGCCGTTGCCTCTTTTGGCGCCCAGCCAGCACAGGGCGTAACAACCTTTCAATTCACCTCCTTTCTGCTGGAGCCAACCCGGCGCAAAAAACAAGGAGCGCCGAACCACGGCTGCTCCTCGAACCCCGACCAAGAGGCACCAACGAACAGCACCTGGCCGGCGCCCCATTTCGGGGCGCTCGTCCAAGCACTGCTTCGTTGGTTCAAGAGCTTTGCAGCTCAGGTTGGTCGTTTTCGAAGAAGCAGAACTCGACGCTCGCGCGTCGTTCGATTGTCGGTTGCGGCCGTCAATCGGCCGCGGTTGGCATGGGGTAGATTCTCCTGTTGTTGGTAGCTGCGCGACACAGCAAACACGTCGCGGGTACCGCGTCGCATCACTGGCGTCAATTTATGGCAGAATAATATCGTTTGTCAACAGCAATTCCCGCTGGGGCCTAAATCCGTCTAAACCACGAGGAAAACGGCAGCCGGGGAATTCCGGGGACACGTACCTAATTTGGCTGTTTGAGTAATTTGGCCGGTCGTCCCGGTTTCCGGGGGTGGAGGACGCGACCGGTGGCTTGCTCCAGACGCTCGACAAACATGATGCTGCCTAGCGGGTGACTCGTGCGAGCGAATCTTCCCCAGTGTGCCAATATCGGTTCGTGTCCCCGGAATCCCCAGTATCGCACGAAGGAGCAGCAGGCGGCCCACGAGCGGAAGCAACTTGAAGAGGAGTTCACCGTCCGATTGGACGAATCCCAGCAGCGGGCCGAGTTGTGGCAGCGGCGCTACACCGATTCCACGATCGAGCGAGCCTTACAGGACGCTGCGATCGGACACGAAGCCTTCGGCCCATCGCAGATCATCGCGCTGTTGAAGCCGCAGACGAAAATGGTTGTGGATCAGCGTGCTACCAGTACTCCATCAGTTTGACGAATTCATCGAACATCATGCGGGTCATTTCGGGCTTGACGGCCAGGGCCTTGGGATCGCCGTAGTTGAACACGACCAGTCCGCCCTCGGGCGTGCTCCAGTGTCGGACTAATAGGCCGACCTCCTCGCGGACTTCGTGCTCAATTCCGCGTGGCAAGGTGGACTGGATGTCGACGGTGGTCAGGAAGCACACCTTGCCCTTGAACTGCTCGCCGAACTCGACCAGCCCGTAGGCCCTCGGCTGCTGCATGTTCAGCACGTCGACGCCGAGTTCAATCAACCTGGGAACCAAAGCGTTAATACGTCCGCAACTGTGCAGGATCACGTGCCAGCCGCGGGCATGGATGGCATCGAACAGCGTGGCGTAGCGCGAGGCGAAAAACTGCTCGAATATCTTGCTGCCGACGAACGTACCCTGTTGCGTCCCCCAATCGTCGGTCAGGAACAGTCCGTCCACCCGATCGCCGAACCTCCGGCCGAGTTCGTCGAACATTCCCAGCTTGACCTCGAGGATCATGTCCAAGACTCGCTCGATCCGCTCGGGCTGGAGGTAGAAGTCTTCCATCGCGGCGGCGAATCCGCGGAGCATGTGCAGCCGCTCGATGAGGTTGAAATGGCTGGTTACCGCCACGTAGCGATCCCCGGCCTTACCCAGCAGCGGTTCGAGCCGCTGATAATAGAACGGGTTCCGCGGATCGGGTGGGCGATACGAATCCAGCGCCGACCAATCGGCCAACGGGTACCCGACGACCTGGCCCATGTTGTCCTGCTCGGTCCTGGCCCACCGGCAGCCCCAGTCGTCCATGGCGGCGTTATCAAAGAACCAGCCGGCCTCGGCGCGGTCCATCTCCCAGATGTCCCACACATCATCCGGAGCCCAACCCACGTCGTGTTGCCAGAACGGCAACCTGGGAGGACTGTCAAACTCAATCGCCCGTCGAACGATTTCCTTAGACTGCATCATCGGCCAAATGGAGTGTAAACGGCCTGAAAGGTTCTGACCGCTTGGTCTGCCGGATGTCTTGGACTCTCATCGCAATCTCCTGTCGGCAGGAGATCATACCATGGTAGTCAGCCGGGGGTCAATCAGGTGGTGAAGCGGGTCCAGGTCCAAGACGCCGCGCGTGTCGGAGTTTTTCGAGTTCTGCCCGCAGCGGAAGCCAATAAACCCGGTCCGCTTCACGCTCTTGCTTCTCTTCCGACTCGAGCGCGCTGGTCAAGGCGACTTCATCCGCCGAGGTGGCCAGGGACAGAAGCGGCCGCTGTTTAGACACCGCGGCCAGTTGATCGGGATACTGTCTTGCCAACTCCTGGAGGATGGTCACTGTCCGGGATTCTTGGAGCCAGAATGAGATTCGCTCCGGAGTAGGATTCTTGCTGTGCTGTACAAAGTGCGCCTCGACCAGACGCCGAATCATCGGCCAGTCTTTGTCTCGTTGAGTTTTTTTGGCCTTCACCAGGTCCGGCAGGGACATGATTTCTATTCGTACCCCGGTGTCGTCTTCCAATGTTGTGCGACGCTGCCAAAGCTCGTCGAATGGGGCGACTCCGCGCATGACCGACATCACGTCAATTCTCATACCGCGGGCATCCGGGTGGCTGCACCTGAAGTGAACTGCGTGCCCACGCGACAAGTAATCGGCCGAAAAAGGTGGTACGGCAATACAATCCGCCTGCAACTCTTTCAGTGCCCGCAAGAGCCGATTGAGGTTCTCAGGTTCTGCCAATACGGCAATATCCGTATCCCGGCTAAACTCCGCTGCGCCGTAGAACACGCAGGCCTGTCCGCCGATGAGCAGATAACGAACGCGGTGCAAGCCCAGGGTCGAAAGGACTTTGAGAATCGGATTCGGTGTCAAGTGAGCCTCCAATTTGCAAATAAAACGCCCACAGTTTCTGGCTTTCTTTCCAGCGCTGAAGCGGCATCATCCGATACCACTCCTCACACTCATCTTCGCAAAAACGGCTGATACACGATTCAGTGCTCATTCTATCCTGCCTCTCAACTGGCCAAGGTGTTTAGCAGCTCGAGCAGTTCCTCTGGGATAGGCTTGTGCTTGACGTAGGTGTCGGTGAATGGGGTCAGGGTCAACCTGGCGTTTACCTCGCCGGCCATGGCGCTGGTTTGGCCGTCGATAATCGCCCGGACTGCGAAGTCGCCCAGTCGGCTGGCCAGGATTCGGTCGCTGGGCGCCGGGCTGCCGCCGCGCTGGAGGTGGCCAAGGGTGAGCACGCGAGTTTGGAACGGGCAGCCCGCCTTCTTCAGATCGTCGTTGAGAATCTCGGCGCCGCCCAGTTCGTCTCCTTCGGCGACCACGATCATGATCGACTGTTTTCCGCGTGCCTTGAGCACTTGCAGGTGCTGGACGATCTGTGCGATGTTGGTTTCGGTCTCCGGTACCGCGGCCACTTCGGCGCCGGCGGCCAGGGCGGTGTACAGCGCGATGTGGCCGCTATGGCGACCCATCACCTCGACCAGGAAGAGCCGCTCGTGGCTTTCGGCCGTGTCGCGGAGCTTGTCCACCGCCTCGACGGCCGTGTGCACCGCCGTGGCGAAACCGATCGTGAAGTCGGTGCCCATCAAATCGTTGTCGATCGTGCCCGGGCAACCAATGATCTGCCCGTCCCAATGTTGTGCCAGGGCTACCGCACCATGGAAGGTACCGTCGCCGCCGATGGGGATCAGTGCCTCGATCTTGTGTTTCTTGAGCACGCCGGCCGCCTTTTTCATTCCGGCTTCGGTACGGAACTCCTCGCTGCGGCTGCAGTGCAGCATCGTGCCGCCGAGCTTGGAGAGGTTGGAGACCGAGCGGAGCCCCATCAGCGGCTCGCCCTTGGCATTGACGAAGAAATCTTCGTCCAGCAGGCCTTGGTATCCCCGGCGTATGCCGACCACTTCGTGTCCTGCCGCGATGGCCGAACGGACCACCGCCCGAAGACACGGGTTCATTCCCGGCGCATCGCCGCCGCTGCAAAGAACGCCAATTCGCATGGTGGACCTTTCTTTATGTCGGTCGTGTTTTCGCCGTTTAGCCCCGGCGTCTACGCCGGGAAAATTGCGCCGCGTGGACGCGGCGGCTAAACAATGTGCATCACCTCGGCGGCAGTATGCGCGGCCTGTGTAGCGGCTGGGCTTGCCCAGCGCGTTTTTGGTGGCCAATTCGCTCCAATGCTAACGCGCTGGGCAAGCCCAGCCGCTACACGGGTTTCCGATGAATAATCCCGGCTAAACGTCAAAACGATTCGATCTGCAAGGTATGCTCCTGCATAAATGCCTCGGCCTGTTCGTGGTTGAAGACACTCTCGGTAGCGCCTATCGCGCGGACGCAACTGGCCCCCAGGGCGCTACCCCAGCGGAGACAACCGGCCGGGTCCGCGCCGCTGAGCAGCCCCATGATGTAGCCCGCGTCGAACGCATCGCCGGAGCCGGTGCCGCCGACGAACCGGGTCGGATACACGCCCGCGCGGAGCCGCACTCGGTCGCCGATCAGTAGGCTTCCGCGGTCACCCTGGGTGATGACGACGGTTCGGGCGCCGGCCTGGCGGAACCTTTCCGCCTGGGCAATCGGATCGCCCAGCCCGGTCAATGCGGCCGCTTCGTCGTCGTTGGGCATGAAGACGTCGACCTGGGGCAACATCAGGGCCACGCGGTCGAAGCAACCTTCGCCGCTGATGCCCACCACGTCCAACACCGTGGCAGCGCCCGCCGCCCGGGCCTGGCAGAGCAGCGCAACCATCTCGTCGGTCTCCAGGGCGTCGAGCATCAAGTAGCCGCCGATGTAAATGACCTTGGCCTGCTCTGCCCACGCGGGCGGGATGTGGTCGACGGTGAACCGCGTATTGGCCCCGGCCGAAGCAATGAACCGCCGGTCCTGGCCCTTGACGTTGATGATCATTGTAGAGGCCGTGTGGATGCCGCTCGTGCGGTGGATGCCGCTGGTATCGACCCCGCCCTGGGCCAGTTCGTCGATGATGAATTGACCGTAAGTATCTTTCCCAACGCAGCCCGAAACCCCCACCTTGATTCCCAGCCGGGCGAGATCCAGCGCGGTGTTCGAGGCACATCCGCCCAGGCCCAATTGCATGTGTTCCGGGGCAACCAACTCGCCTTCCTCCGGCACGTGATCGATCGGGGAACACGCATGGTCGGCGAATAGGATTCCCGTGCAAAGGCAGTCGATGTTCACGATTGGCGTCCTGTGTTGTGCGCGTCAAAGCCGGCAGGATGCCGGCGTTACGGGGTCAAAGCCGGCAGGATGCCGGCGTTACGGGATTAGACGATCCTGAATTACGCGGAAAATGTCTGCGGCCACCTGTTGCTTGCTCCCGGCCAGCGCGGCCAGTACGTCGCCCTCCGCACTGATCAGTTCGACCTGGGTGTTGATCGCGTGTATGGCGCCCGGCCCGTTGACCACGATCAGGTCGCAGCTCTTGCGTTCCAGTTTCTGCAACGCGCGGATCCGCAGATCCTCGGTTTCCAGGGCGAAAGCCACCATCCACTGGGAATTCCTGACCGTCGCCAACTGGGCCACCACGTCGGGCGTTTCCACCAGGCGGACGTCCAGCGGCTCGCCCGTCTTGCGGATCTTCTGCGCGGCGACCACCACCGGCCGGTAGTCACACGGGGCAGCCACGCCAATCAGCCCGTCGCAATCCGGGAACACTTCCAGGCTCGCCTTCAACATATCCTCGGTCGAAACAACCGGGACCACCTGGGCGGCCGAAGGATACTCGACGTCCACCGGCCCGCTGACAATCACCACCTCGTGCCCGGCGTCAACCGCGGCGGAGGCCATGGCCGCGCCCATCCGCCCGCTCGAGGCGTTCGTCAGATACCGCACCGGGTCCAGGTGCTGACGGGTCGGGCCGGATGTGATCAGGATGCGAGACATGGGCTAGGGATTAGGGGCTAGGGATTAGGGGCTAGGGATACCGCCTACTGCCTATCGCCTACCGCTTTCAATTGCTCGGCGATCACCTCGAAGATTCTCTCCGGTGCAGCCATTCTCCCTGGTCCGCGGGTGCCGCAACTGAGGTAACCTTCCTCCGGTCCGATAAGCACTATGCCGTCGGCGCGGAGTTGCTCGACGTTCCGCTGGACTGCCGGCTTCTCCCACATCCGGCTGTTCATCGACGGGGCCATAACCACCGGACCGTCGAACGACAGCAACACGGTGCTCAGCAGGTCGTCAGCCAGTCCGCAGGCCGCCTTGGCTAGGAAGTTGGCCGTGGCCGGGGCCACGCAGAGCAAGTCGGCCGCCTCGGCCAGTTTGATGTGGGCATGGGCGCCGGGCCCGAACGTCCGGGTCCGCACCGGGCGACCGCTGAGCGCCTCGAAGGTCTTCGGCCCGACCAGCCGGGTGGCAGAGCGGGTCATCACCACCGAGACGCCGGCGCCCGCCTGCACCAGTCGGCTGACCAGCGCGGCGGTCTTGTACGCGGCAATCCCGCCGGTTACCCCGATCAGCAGTTCGTGGCCGTTGACAGTCATAGGTTGCGCAGGTCCAATTCAGGCGGACCGCCCTCCAGACCGTCGCCGACGGTTTGCACCTTCAATTCTGCGTCCAGGTAGATCTTGTCCAGCATGATCTCCCGGATCACGACCTCCATCTTGTCGTCGGTGTTCAGATCGACCATCGGTCGGGCACCGGCGTTCAGGGCGACCATACGCTTTTGAATGAGTGTGGACAGCTTGAAGCGTCCGCCCACCTTCTTGACAATTTCCTCTTCCCGAAGCTCATCGAGCATCTCGGTCGGCCTCCGATTCTTGGGTCAGAATATCACAAATTTCCCGGACTGCCTGGTCGATGTCGTCGTTGATAACCTGGTAGCGATAGCGATCGGCCAGGGCCAGTTCCCGGTTGGCTTGTTGCAGTCTCCGCTGGATCGCTTCGTCGGTCTCAGTCCCGCGGTTGCGGAGCCGGCGCTGGAGTTCTTCGATCGAACTGGGTCGCACGAAGATCGAGACCGCATCGGCGTAGCGCTGCATTACGGCGAGCGCCCCCTGGACGTCGATCTCTAAGACTACCCATTTTCCCGCTTCAAGACCAGTGGTAACCTCGCTTTGCAGCGTACCGTACCAGTAGCCCCGTCCGAACAGCTCGAAACATTCGAGGAAATCCCCCCTCTTGCGACGGGCGTCGAACTCCTCTTCCGTAAGGAAGTGGTAGTCAATCCCGTCCACCTCATCGGGCCGCGCAGCCCGGGTGGTGGCCGAGACGCTGGCGACCAGCGGCAGGGCAGACTGCCGGAACACCCCCCGCATCACCGTCGTCTTGCCCGCCCCCGAAGGCCCGGAAACAATGACCAACTTCCCGCTGGAATCAACCGGCACAAGTCATTCCCTGATTTCTAATTAACTCAAAGTGTAAACGGATATGGGACGTTTTGCTCGGAAAACACCGTAGGGACTAGGGATTCGGGGCTCGGGGCTCGGGGTTATTGAATGCAACCCTCCAGTCCCGAGCCCCGAGTCCCGAGCCCCTATTTTCCAAGCATATCACGTTTTCCCAAATGCTAGCGTTTACAGTTTGAGTAATTAAGGGTTCACTCGATATTCTGGATCATCTCGCGAATTCGCTCCAGGGCCGCCTTAATTTCGATCACCTGCCGGGCGATTTCCACGTTGTTAGCCTTCGATCCGATGGTGTTGGTTTCCCGGAGCATCTCCTGAGCCAGGAACTCGAGCTTCCGGCCCGAACTCTCTGCCGAGCCCATCGTCGCGTTGAACTGCTCCAGGTGACTCCGCAGGCGGACAACTTCCTCCGAAATGTCGCTGCGATCGGCGAACAGTGCGACCTCCTTGATCAGGTCGGCCGGATCCAGTGTGATTTTGTACTCGGCCAGTACCGTGTTCAGGCGTTCCGTAAGCCGGTCGCGGTAGGCATCGACCACCAGCGGCGCCCGCCGCTGGACCTGGTCCAGGCAGGCCACGGCGGTCCGGCAGTTGGCCTTCAGATCGGCAGCCATCGTGCGGCCCTCTTCGGCGCGCATCCGGGCGAGATCTGCCAGGGCCGCTTGCAGTGTCCGGTCAATCACGGGCCAATCGGCCGCCGCGTCGGCCGCGCCGCCGGAACCCTCATCGACCACGCCCGGCAGCGAGAGCATCGCTTCCAAGGACACATCCCCGGGCAACTCCCACTGCTGTTGGAGCAACCGTATCTGCCGTCGGTAGCGATCAAGCACGTCGGCATTGATCTTGAAGTCTTCCGCCGACCTGGCCCGATCGACGTTGACGTTCACCTGGATCGTGCCGCGGCGAATGGTCTTTCGGACGACAGCATCGATCTGCGGTTCAAGCAGGGTGTAGCCCTCGCTGGTACGGACCGAGAGCTTGAAGAAACGGCTGTTGATGCTGCGCACTTCAACTGCAACGGCCAGCCCGTCCTGCTGGCAATGCGCCTCGCCAAAGCCGGTCATACTCAACAGCAATGCAGGGGTACCTCCCGTCAGGGGAATTGAAAATTGAAAATTGGTAATTGCAAATTGAAAATTGCCCGGATCACTCACACGATTACCTCTACAAGCTCTTCGTCAATCGGTGGTGGAATAGGCTCGTTATGTGTCTTCAGACTTTCCAGATAGAGTTGAATAGCCTCTCGAATGTTTTTCAATGCCTCGATTCTAGTTCCCCCCTGCGAGATACATCCGGGCAAGGCAGGCACTTCTGCCACAAATACTCCATCCTCGTCTTGTTCAATCAGAACCCGGTATTTCATGTGTACCTCCTCAATCTGCGAGAATGCAACAAGACATCATGTCGCATTACTGAGAACCGTTGTCCCGGCTCCCGCTCGCCGATTTTGCGGGTCCGGCGGGCACCGGCTGCGAGCCGCCGGAGTCCTTGTCAGTGGAAGCTGGCGCCGTTACCTCCTCCTTTGTCGGGGTGGCGCCTCCCATGTCGGACTCCAGGATGTCCGCGCTGGTGCCCAGTAGCCTCACGGTAATCATGCACAGGATGATCCAGAAGGCGGCCACGGCGATGGTAATCCTGGTGAACAGGTCTCCGGCCTTGGTTCCGAAGGCACTCTGGCCGCCCATTCCGCCGAAGGCCCCGGCCAGTCCGCCCCCCTTGCCACGCTGGACCAGCACCAGCAGGATCAGGAATAGTGCCGTGAAAAGCAGTAAGATCATCAACAGGTATTGCATGGTTCTTCCCAACGCGGCCTATGACCACAACCAAAGAGGCTAAAAGGGATTGGGGATTAGAGTCAAGTTCCAATCCCTAATCCCCAATCCCTTATCCAGCAACAACTTTCGTATCAACAAACATGCGCGTACAGCGCGCAGATCTGACAATGTAATACTCTACAATCCCAGCCCGGCGACAATGCCCATGAACGACTCGGCCTTCAAGCTGGCCCCGCCGACCAGGGCCCCGTCGATGTTGGGCTGGCCGAGCAGGTCGGCCGCGTTCTCCGGCTTGACACTGCCCCCATATTGGATTCGGACAGACTGAGCAACCTCTTGATTATACCGATTCTCGATGATCTTGCGAAGACCGAGATGGACCTCCTCGGCTTGCTGTGGCGTGGCGACCTTTCCGGTGCCGATGGCCCAGACCGGCTCGTAAGCGATCACGATCCGAGCCATTTGCTCGGCGTGGACTCCCGCCAGCGAGCCGTTGAATTGGCGGCGGATCACGTTCATGGTCCGGCCGGCCTCGCGTTCGGGCAGCAGCTCGCCGAGGCAGACGATCGGGGTCAGCCTCGCCTCTAGCGCTGCGAGGACCTTTTTGTTGACATCTTCGTCCGTTTCGCCCAGTATGTGTCGCCGTTCGCTATGCCCGAGAATCACGTACCGGCAGCCGATATCACATAGCATCGCGGCGCTGATTTCGCCGGTAAAAGCGCCATTCGGCTGGTGGTACATGTTTTGGGCCCCCAGGGCAACCTTGGAGCCGGCAACCGCCGCAGCCACAACATCCAGATAGACGCTTGGTGGGCAGACCGCCAGGTCAACGCCCTCGACGCCGGCCGCCTCTTTCGCCACTTCCTCGGCCAGTGCCACCGCCGAGGCCCGGTCCAGATTCATCTTCCAGTTGCCGGCAATAAATGGACGCCGCATTAGTCAGACTCCTATTACTACAACGCTAGGTTCAACTGATCTACCGTTTAGCCGCCGGGCTTGCCCGGCGCGTTGCTGGGTGTCAATACGCTCGGGCGCAAACGCGCCGGGCAAGCCCGGCGGCTAAACGACTATTATTGTTCGGCCTTGCTTACCGGGAAGGACCCCAGGATTTCCAGTCGCAGCGTCTTGCTCTCGAGCGCGGCCACCGCGTTCTGCACCCGCTCGTCGGTCTCGTGCCCTTCCAGTTCCACGAAGAACAGGTATGCCCGATCGGAACCCGGGACCGGGAACGACTCAATCCAAGTCAGATTCAACCGGTTGCATTTGAAGATCGCCAGGGCGTCAACCAGGGCGCCGAAACGATGCTCGGTTTGGAAAAACATGGCCGTTCGGTCGTTGCTCGTCCGCTGGGGCGACTCGTTGCCGATGACGGCGAATCGTGTGGTGTTCGACGGATTATCTTCGATCTTTTCGGCCAGGATGTCCAGGGCGTAGTGTACCCCCGCTTCCAGACTGGCAATGGCCGCCGCCCCCGGCTTTTCTTTGGCCAATTGGGCCGCGGTTGAAGTGCTGGTCACCTCGATGGTCCGTGCGGAAGGCAGGTGCTTGGCCAACCAGTTGCGACACTGCGACAGTGCCTGGGGCCGACTGTAGACCTCCTTGACTTCGGTTCGCGAGCATTTCCCCAACAGCGTGTGGTTGATCTCCATTTCGACTTCGCCGCAGATCCGCACCGGCAGCCGGGTGAACATGTCGAGCGTGTCGGCGATCCGCCCGTCCGTGGAGTTTTCCACCGGCACCAGGCCGAAGTCGCAGTGGCCCCGGTTGACCTCCTCGAACACCGCCGCGATGCTGCCGACCGGCACCAGTTCGACGCTGTGTCCGAAATGGTGTATCGCCGCCAGGTGGCTGTAGCTGTACAAGGGGCCCAGAAAGGCGACCTTCAACTGGCGGACCAGCGACCGGCAGCCGCTCATAACTTCGCGGAATACGGCCCGAACGCTTTGCCTACCCAGCGGCCCCCGGCTAAGGCCGACCACCTGAGCCAACAGGTCCTCATCGACCCCCAAGGCGGACGAAATCGAGCGCTTCGCACCGCGGCGCTTCGCCAGTTTCAGGATCAGTCTGGCCCGGTCCTGTAGCAGTTTCAACAGCTCTCGATCGAGCTGGGCGATTTTCGCTTGCGGTTCCGGTTTTTTCTTTCTGGCCATGATCGGCTATTATCGGGCAATCAATTCAACACTGTCAATACTGTCATTATGGCAGGGTGCCGATCTGTCACATTTGCACCGTGTCAAAATGGCAGACGGCCACTGGACAATCGAAGGCTTGCCCGAAAAAGTGGTCGGATGGATTACCCTAACTCGTTATATCGCAATGCCTTAGGGCAGTCTGCTCCCTTTGGCCACCGGACCGGCACACCCTTTGCTGCCCAGAGCCCATAAAGCCGCGACCGGCGGTCGCGCATATAAAGCCGCGACCGGCGGTCGCGCATTATGGGACGGCAGACAAACCACCCAGATAATCGCGACCACCGGTCGCGGCTTTATGTTGAATACGAAAGGAACATCTCATGGCTGAAGGTGAAAAAATCATCGGAATCGACTTGGGAACCACCAACTCGGTGGTTGCCATCATGGAGGGCAAAGACGCGAAAGTCGTCCCCAATCCCGAGGGGAATCGGCTGACCCCCAGCGTCGTCGCATATACCGACAAAGACGAAACGCTCGTCGGCGAGCCGGCCCGACGACAGGCCGTCACCAATCCAACGCGGACCGTCTCCTCGATCAAGCGGTTCATGGGACGCAGGCACAGCGAAGTGAGCGCCGAGGAAAAGATCGTGCCGTACCAGATCGTTGGCGGACCGCAGGACTATGTGAAGGTCAAGGTCGACGACCACGAGTATACCCCGCCCGAAATCTCCGCCCTGACACTGCGAAAGCTCAAAGAGGCGGCCGAAGCGTACCTGGGCCACAAGGTCAACAAGGCGGTGATCACTGTGCCGGCCTACTTCAACGATTCGCAACGGCAGGCGACCAAAGATGCGGGCCAGATTGCCGGGCTGGAAGTGGCGCGGATCATAAACGAGCCGACGGCCGCCTCGCTCGCATACGGGTTGGACAGGAAGAAAGCCGAGAAGATCGCCGTGTTCGACTTCGGCGGCGGGACGTTCGACATCTCCGTGCTCGAGGTCGCCGACGGCGTGTTCCGCGTAATCAGCACCAACGGCGATACCCACCTCGGCGGCGACGATCTGGACGACGTGCTGATCAACTACGTTGCCGGCGAGTTTAAGAAGGAGCAGGGCATCGATCTCCGCAAGGACACCATGGCATTGCAGCGGCTCCAGGAGGCGTGCGAAAAGGCCAAAAAGGAACTCAGTTCCGCACAGTCGACCGACATCAACCTGCCGTTTATCACCGCCGATGCGGCCGGGCCGAAACACCTGCAAATGAACATCAGCCGGGCGAAGTTCGAGCAGCTTGTCGATCCGCTGATCGAGCGCTGCCGCGGACCGGTCAAACAGGCGCTGAAAGACGCCAAGATGCAGCCGAACGAAATCGACGAGGTGGTGCTGGTCGGGGGCTCCACGCGAATCCCCAAAGTTCAGGAACTGGTCAAGGGCATCTTCGGCAAGGACCCGCACAAGGGGGTCAATCCCGACGAGGTCGTGGCCGTGGGCGCGGCGATCCAGGGCGGCGTGCTGGCCGGAGACGTCAAAGACGTGCTGCTGCTGGACGTCACGCCGCTGTCGCTGGGAATCGAGACACTTGGTGGCATCATGACTCGCCTGGTCGAGCGCAACACCACCATCCCTACCGAGCGGAAGCAGATCTTCAGCACCGCAGACGACAACCAAACGGCGGTTACGGTGAAGGTCTACCAGGGCGAGCGGCAGATGGCGGCCGACAACCGGCTGCTGGGTGAGTTCAATCTGGAAGGCATCCCGCTCGCTCCTCGCGGAATGCCGCAAATCGAAGTCAAGTTCGACATCGACGCCAACGGCATCCTGAACGTCTCTGCCAAGGACCTGGGCACCTCGAAGGAGCAGACGGTACGGATCGAGCAGTCCAGTGGATTGTCGGAAGATGAGATCGGCAATATGCGTAAGGACGCCGATCAGCACGCCGAAGAGGACAAGAAAAAGCGCGCTCTGGCCGAATCGCGCAACCAGGCCGATTCGATGTGCTTCCAGCTCGAAAAACTCATCAAGGAGCACGACGCCAAGTTGACCGACGTCGACAAAAATGCCGTGAACAAGGCGATCGAAAAGACACGCGAGGCGGCCAAGGGCGACGACGACGAGAAGATCAAGTCGGCAATCAACGAACTGGAGCAGGCCTCGCACGCGCTGAGCAAGACGCTATACGAAAGTGCCCAGCCGGCCGGCGCAACCGACGCCGCGGAAACCGCAGCCCCCGACACGGCCGGCGGCGGGGCGGCCGGCGACGACGACGCGATCGACGCCGAGTTCGAGGTAAAGGATTCGTAGCCCGTTTAGCCGCCGCGTCCACGCGGCGCTGCAAGTTTAGCCGCCGCCGGCACGGCGGCGTGTAAGTTTAGCCGCCGGGCTTGCCCGGCGCGTTTTCTGGTGGCCAGTTCGCCGAAACAGCAACGCGCCGGGCAAGCCCGGCGGCTAAACGGCATTTGACCCATCATGACTTTCCGTTTCGACAAACTGACAATCAAGGCCCAGGAGGCGGTGGCTGCTGCGCAGGCGCTGGCCGCCGAGCAGGGCCATCCGCAGATCGACCCGCTGCACCTGCTGGCCGCACTGCTGGCCGAGTGCAACGGGATCGTCGGCCCGATCATCGATCGGATCGGTGTGAATCGCCGGCAATTGGACCAGATCGTCGAGTCGGAACTGGGGCACTTCGCCAAGGTCTCGGGCGGCTCGCCGCCGGGGTTCGGCCGCGAAATGCAGCAGGTGCTCGAAGCCGCCCGCCGCGAAGCCGACTCGATGAAGGACGAGTTCGTCTCCACCGAACACCTGCTGCTGGCGCTGGCAAAGGTCGACTCGAAGGCCAAAAATGTCCTGAACTTGGGCGCGATCACCGACACAGACCTGCTGAAGGTCTTGCAGGAAGTCCGCGGCAGCGCCCGAGTGACCGACCAGAACCCCGAGGAAAAGTTCCAGGCCCTGGAGCGCTACGGGATCGACCTGGTCGAACGGGCGCGGAAGGGAAAACTCGACCCGGTCATCGGCCGTGACCAGGAAATCCGCCGCGTGATCCAGGTCCTCTCACGGCGAACCAAGAACAACCCGGTGCTGATCGGCGAGCCGGGCGTCGGCAAGACGGCCATCGCCGAGGGACTCGCACTACGGATCGTCGAAGGCGACGTGCCCGAAAGCCTCAAAGATAAACGCGTGGTTGCCCTGGACATGGGCGCGCTGGTGGCGGGCACCAAGTTCCGCGGCGAGTTCGAAGAGCGGCTGAAGGCGGTGTTACGCGAGGTGGAGGACGCCGGCGGGCAGGTGATAATGTTCATCGACGAGTTGCACACGGTAGTCGGCGCCGGTCGGGCGGAAGGCGGCGCCGACGCCGCCAACCTGCTCAAACCGGCACTCGCACGCGGCGACCTCCGCTGCATCGGTGCCACTACGCTGGACGAATATCGCAAACATATCGAGAAGGACGCAGCGCTGGAGCGGCGGTTCCAGCCGGTCAACATCGGCGAGCCGACGGTCGAAGACACCATTGCCATCCTCCGCGGTCTGAAGCCGCGCTACGAGGCACACCACGGCGTAAGAATCACCGATTCGGCACTGGTGGCCGCGGCCAACCTGTCGCACCGCTACATTGCCGATCGTTTCCTGCCCGACAAGGCCATCGACCTGATGGACGAGGCCGCCAGCCGGCTGGCAATGGAACTCGAAAGCGTGCCGGCCGAGATCGACCAGGTGCAGCGGCGGCTCACACAATTGGAACTGGCCGCCCGGCAGTTGGCCGAGGAAACCGAAGAAAACGCCAAAGACCGGCTGGCCGACATCGAACAGGAGATGGAAGGCCTCAAACGCGAACTGGCCAGCCTGCGCGAACAGTGGGAGGCCGAAAAGCTGGGCATCGGCGACGTGCAAAAGACCCGGCAGGAACTGGCCGACGTCGAACTGGAGTTCGAGCAACTCGACGCGGCCATCAAACAGAAGGCGGCCGCCGGGGTCCCCATTCCCGAAGAAGACTACCAGCGGCTCTACGAATTGGACGTCAAGCACAAGCGGCTCGACAGCCAGATCGAGGCCGAATCGGCAGAGAAAGATGATTCCGCACAGGACAGCAAATCGGCAGCCGGCGGCCGACGCCTGCTCCGCCAGGAAGTGACCGAGGAAGAAATCGCCGAGGTCGTAAGCGCCTGGACCGGCATCCCGGTGGCCCGAATGATCGAAACCGAACGCGCCAAACTGCTGGTTATGGAAGAGCGAATCCACCAGCGACTGATCGGGCAGGACGAGGCCGTCGAGGCGGTGGCCAGCGCCGTGCGCCGCAACCGCTCTGGCTTGCAGGACCCCAACCAGCCGATCGGATCGTTCATCTTCCTGGGTCCCACCGGCGTGGGCAAGACCGAGCTGTGCAAGGCCCTGGCTGAAGTGATGTTCGACGACGAGAACGCCATGATCCGGCTGGACATGAGCGAGTTCATGGAGCGGCACACCGTCAGCCGCCTGATCGGCGCCCCGCCGGGCTACGTCGGCTACGAAGAGGGCGGACGGCTGACCGAGGCCGTCCGACGCCGGCCATACGCGGTCATACTGCTGGACGAAATCGAAAAGGCACACCGCGACGTGTTCAACGTCCTGCTGCAAGTGCTCGACGACGGCCGGCTAACCGACAACCAGGGCCACACCGTCGATTTCACCAACACGATCGTCGTGATGACCAGCAACATCGGCAGCCATCTTATCCAGGAAATTACCCGCAAAGGCGGCGCCGAAGACGAGATCCGCGAGGCGGTCAATGAAAGCCTGCACACCCGGTTCCTGCCCGAGTTCCTAAACCGCATCGACGAGATCATGATCTTCCACCCACTACGGCCCGAGCAACTGCGGAAGATCGTCACCTTGCAGGTCGAGCGGCTGCGCAAACAGCTTCAACAGAAGGGGATCGAACTGGAAGTGACCGACGCGGCAATCTCCGCCATTGCCGAAGAAGGCTACGACCCCACCTACGGCGCCCGGCCGCTAAAGCGCATAATCCAGCAGCGAATCCAAAACCCCCTGGCCGTCGAGATCCTCAAGCGCGAGTTTACCGAAGGCAGCCAAGTAAAGATCGACCACCTCGACGGCGAGTTCACCTTCGAGCGGATGGAATAACCGCTCATAAAGCCGCGACCGGCGGTCGCGCCAATAAAACCGCTTGCATCTTCGCACCGCATATTTCGTCCATTTCGAATTCGTCGACAAATTGCTCGGACTCGACGAACCGAAGCGCGGCTATTTCTTGTCGCTGTCGATGACTTTGTTGAGCCTATCTCTTCTCAATCAAGAACAGGAATTCTCGGTTGGGTTCCTCTGCGTCCCGCAACCATTCATTGGTCCACTTCATACCTGCCATGACGTTCTTCTTGTAGTTAATTTCAATTACGTCCAGAAGCTTTCCGTTGCTACGCACGACATCGTTCAGTTCATCGGCCGTCGCCCGACCTCCAGAACTGTATGACAGGATGATCCAGCGGGCTTGAGTCGCTTTGATGAGCTTCTCAATTGCTTCGACCACAATGAAGCGGCCGCTGCCGTTGCGTCGGAACTCCTCGAATACTGATGCAGCGACCTTGTCCGACGTGTCTTTGCGACGATTGGCCTTGCCGAAAAGGTTTGGTTTGTCGAAGAGACATACGCTTGTCCACACATGGTAGTAGGATGCATATCGTACCCGTGATGGTGGCATCTTCTCGTTGTTCGATCCGTATGGTGGATCGAAGTACGCAAGGTCAACGGACACACGCGGGGCGAGATCAAAGATGTCGCTTCGGAATACTTGGTGCTCCCGTGATGACGTGAAGACGTTCGGCACCTTGAGCACAAGCTCCTTGTATGATCGAGGGGACCAGTCCTTGAGATAAGAAACGAAATGTCCAAGACTGCTGTCCACCTGATCGAGTGCCAGAATGAGGCTTGTCAGAGCCACAGCTTTATCAACGGCATCAAGCCCAAGTTTCTCTATCTCCTCACGGATAGCATCGAGCTTTCGGGTGTTATGCACTTGCCATGGTTTCTTCAGGCCATCTTGCTGGACTGCAGAGCCTCCGTTAAGTTGCCCGCCATAGTGCTCCGTGAACCAACCATCAACGGGGCAGACGGTATTGAGATGGTCAATCAAGTCCTGATACTCGTTGGGTTGCTTGTGGTTGAGGAGGTAGCAGATGGCAAAGACCTCTGACCAGACCGCAAGGTCGTTGCAGATGACCTCATATCCAGACTTCGCCAAGGCCTGTGACACGCGTGTGGTTCCCGAGAACCCATCCAACACCGTGTGTGCATCAACTCGCTTGGCGAACTGAAGTATCTGCGGAATCAGCTTCAGTTTTGAACCTGCATACTTGATGCCCTCCGTAGGAGGCGCATCAAGAACAAGGTCGTCAAAAAGGGGAAGCGTCTGCATTATTACTTCAGTCCTGACTGTTGCTTCAGCTTCACAATGTCTTCCTTAACCTTCTCCAATGCGGACTTGTGTCCGGCCTCGGACGAGACAAGCGCATGCGAGAAGAGTTTTACAAGAACCAGATTATGGGAGTAATCGATCCACCCGTCGGTAATGCTGTCAAAGTAGTTCAATCCATTCTTCGTGTGCGTCCACAAACCACGCTGCAAGGCGTTTGCCGCAGCATCGCCATATCTCACCTCACAGATATACTCATCCGATGAATTGTAAAATCGGTAGACGGGATGTTTCCTGCCTCTTTTGCCTTCCTCTCTTGAGATGCGTACCGTATCACTGACTGCCCGATTGTAGTCGAAAACAAGAATGCTGCACCTCTGATTCTTCTCATCGTAGATGAGAGGGAGAACATTGATGTTTCGGAACTCTGCGAAAGCAGGATCGTTGAGCACAGCTTGGACTTTGGCCTGGCCCGCGACTCCGTCTCCCTCCTGCTCTAACCTGGGGAACATTCGGAAGGTCTTGTCTGTTGAAAGCTGAAGAGGTCCGTCCCCGTAGGCCTTCAGGCTAACGGGAAACTCGGCCTTGGTAATCTCATTGATGATCTTGATGTCTTCCTCTTGTGACTTCGCTCGGTACAGATCTTTGCCGACGTGTATGGACCGAAAGTCGTACATGTACTGGTTGATGAACTCGGCTATTGCTATCTCGGCAAGATCGCCATGCGTTTTGTTTCCGATCAGACGCATCGTGAAGATGTTGCTGAGCGTGGTTGTGATCAGGTCGGGGTGCTTGCTGACCAGAAGCTTGAGTCGAATCGTGAAATCTGCGTACGGGTCTTGGTCTGTCATCTTGTTCCTTTCTGTATCTGGCCCAACGTCAACTTTGAGGCTGCGGCGCGCCAGCGATGCTAGCCTCCAAGGTTTTGTTGGCGCCGTCCTGAATTTCCGTGTTGAGATCCCGCCACAGCTCCATTGCTGATGCTGTCCTGTAGGCGACATGTCGCCGAAGAGCCTTTGAGAGAGCGACGTTGTACGGGAACAGAAGCCCTTCAGCTATCTGTCGAGGAACACCGTCGAGAACCTGTTGCTTCGTAAATTGCGGTTCCCTGCCGTGGATGATCGCAAGAAAGAGAAGGCCGCAGTGGTAGATGTCAAGACGGTGGTCAATCGTTCCAAATTCGGTGGGGTTCAGGTGTTCGGGGGGCAACATCCATTCAGCAAGGAGTGTGTTGAAGACGTTCACGTCACCGATTATGTTTGAAATCCCAAAGTCGCCCAGCTTGAACCGCATGGCGTTGTATTGTTCCGGCAGGACTTCATCCCGAACCACTGAGGTGAACACGTTGCCCAGGTGGATGTCCTTGTGGACGACCCCGGCAGCATGGAGGAAGTGAACGGCCTGGAGAAGGCATCTAGCAATGGGTTTAAGCCAGAAGTAACCGTTGTAGTTGTCGAGTGTGAAAAGGTCACTGATCGTGGACTCACAGCGTTCAGTCACGAGGTAGAAGGAGTCCTTGTACTCAAACGCGGCATGCAGGTAAGTGATGAAGGGATTCCGAAAGGCCTGGAGATACTGCGACTCATGCTCCCAGTTCTTCGCGATGATGTCGTATGATTGCTTCCGCGGAAGCAGGACTTTGGCGGCGAGTTTGTTCCCCCACGAATCGCCGCATTCGTACACAACACCAAAGACGCCGTGACCGATCTCGTCTCCAATGAAGTACGTGACATCACGAAACTGAATGGCTTCCCCGTGCTGCGGCAGCGTGAAGCTCTTGAACGTGAGCTGTTGGGGCTGCTCTGCCGGCTCGCCTTCCGGTTGCTGTTGTTGTTCTTCTGTCATCTCATCTTCTCGCGCCAACTATGGTTTAGATGGTTTCCGCATATACCTGCCTTTGGTGTCTTATGCCGACAGGTTCGCCGCATAAGACGCAACGTGGATACCCAGCTATTGCTGGGCAAGTTTCCCTGATACAGGCTACCATATACCGTCAAGTCTAGCACCAGTCGCAAAGGCTGTCCAGCACCCCTACGAGCACCCGCAACCTGCCCGGCCCCGATCCCAGTCCGTAGGGTGTGTGCAACGCGGGGCTTTCGTTCCTTCCTCCCTTGATGTACAATTTTGTTGTGCTGTCCAAAAATCTACGATCGGTAGAGGTCCCAAAATGAACTGGCAAAACCGGGTTGCGGTCGACCAGGAAATGTGTCACGGGAAAGCCTGTATTGCCGGGACGAGGATCATGCTCTCGGTGATCCTGGACAATCTGGCGGAAGGAGTTGAGCCTGAGGAAATTCTTGCCAGCTACCCCTCGCTGCGCCGTGAGGATATTCAGGCCGCGATTGCCTACGCGGCAGAGTTGGCCAGAGAACAGGTCGTGCCCATGCCCGATGGGACCGCTGGGTGAAATTTAAGATCGACGAGAATATCCTGGAATCATGGCACTATCGGTCAGCCGTCAAGATTGACGGCGTGCTTCAAGCCGGTGCACCTGGTGGATTTGCTCCGACGCCAACGCGCCGTGCAAGCCCGGCGGCTAAACCAACTTTCAACACGGCACCGCGTGCAGAACCGTTGTAGTCGAACTCTGGCAGACCGGCGCCCGGCCGTGTTGCGAGCTATAGTTTAGCGCATACTAGGTTTAGTGTGGCTTGTAGTATCTTTAGGGGGTGCTTGGGGGTGGGTGTGTTTGCTGAGATACCGACCGCGAACCTGCACCTGCCGACTACGGTGGCCCTGGCGGCGCTGGCGGCGATTGGTTACATGGTTAGCATCTTTCGTAGCGGAGAGCGCGAATTTACGCTGGTCGACGCGATGATCCTGATGGTCATCGTAGCGATCCTGGGCGCGACGGTGATCCCGCTGATCGAGGCGGCCAGCACCAAGGCCAAGTCCGCCACCCTACTGCAAAACCTGCACACGCTGCGGTCCCAGATCGAACTGTACAAACTGGAACACGGGGGCGAGGCCCCGGTGGCCTACCAGGGCATGTTTCCGCAATTGACCCGGTCGACCAACGGCGACGGGATTCCCGGCCCGCCGGGGAGCAAGTACCCCTTTGGCCCCTACCTGCGAAGCGGGGTGCCGCTTAACCCGATCACCGGCCGCTCGATCGTCACGCTCACCGAGACGTTCCCACCGAAGGCGGCCAGCGGCAACGGCGGCTGGATCTACCACCAGGCCACCGGCCGGATCGCGGCCGATCTGGACGATTAGTAACAAAGCCGAAAACGGAAAGCGGAAAGCCGAAAGCGCAGTAACGAACGCCCATTCCACTTTCCGCTTTTCGCTTTGACCTAGCGTTTTTCCAGCTCCCAGTCGTCGACGATGACCTGTCCGCCGGGGCTCATGCTGCGGAGCTTATCGGCGATGGCGGAACGCTCCGAGACGGTGGCCTTTTCGAGCTTTCTGGCAAATTGTGCCACCTTCTTGCGCCGATGCCGGCGACGCTTGATTTCCTTGCGACGTTCACTACACGGCACGTTTTGACTCCTTGATTCACAGTAGTTGATGCCCATGTACTGGCCACGAGCTTATTAACTCAATCGACTATACCAAACGGCCCGTAACGGGGCAACCCATAGCCGTGGGCAGAAACAGTGCTACACAAAGGCAGTACCAGCTTGATTTGCCGAGCCCGTTTAGCCGCCGGGCTTGCTCGGCGCGTTGTTTTGCGGCCTATTTGCTCGAACGCTAACGCGCCGGGCAAGCCCGGCGGCTAAACGGGTGAGCTTGTCCAAAACCTGCGAGGTTGTCGCGATCTGGTCTTGTAGCTCTTTCAGGCTGTCGCGCTCCTTTTGGACGACGGTTGCGGGCGCCCGCTCGATGAAGTTCTTGTTCTCCAGATTCTTCTTCTTGTCGGCGATCAACTTGTCCAGTTTCTCGAGTTCCTGCTTTTTGCGGGTAAATTCTGCTTCGACGTCGATTGAATCTGCCAGGTCGACATGCACGTTATCGCCAGCGGATACCGTTGCACTGGCACACAATGGTGGCGCCTCAACGTCAGGACCAATTTCGGTAATCCGGGCATTTGCCATTGATTCGAAATAGGGCTTCATTGGTTCCGTTAGCATGGCTATCGACGAATGGCACGTGTTCGACACCCTAATTCTCACACTCGGCGCGATATTGTTTCGGCTCCGGATGTCGCGAATCGCCCGAAGCTTGTTCTGGAATACCACAAACTGGGCCTCGATCCGCGGGTCCTGCCTCTTCGCGTCGCTCTCGGGCCAGGGGGCGATCATAATGCTCTCGGCCGCCGGCTGCACCACGTTGATCCCTCGCTCAGGCGCCACTTCGGCCAACAACTGCCACACCTCTTCGGTAACAAACGGGATCATCGGATGCAGCAGCCGCAGCAGCGTGTCCAGCGTGTGGGCCAACACGCGCTGGGCAACCGTGCGACTTGCATCGTCCTGCAATCGGCCCTTCACCATTTCGACGAAGAAGCTGCAAAACTCGTCCCAGGCGAAGTCGTACAGCGTCCGGGCCGCGTCGGCGTACCGGTACTCGGCCAGCGAATCGGTCACCTGCCGGGTCACCGTCGAGAGCCGGCTTAGTATCCAGCGGTCCTCGACCGTCAGTTCCCGGTCGGCCACCACGCCGGGCGTGTACCCGTCGAGGTTCATAAGCGTGAACCGCGAGGCGTTCCACAGCTTGTTGCAGAAGTTACGCGCCAGCTCGAACCGATCGCTGACCACTGCTCCCCGGGGCAGTGCCTTGTCTTGCGGCTTTTCGGCCCATTGGGTGGAGAACTCCCCGCCGCACTGCTTGCACTTGATCCGCGGCAGCAGGCGATTGTCCCTGGTCTGCTCGATCAGTTTGCCGCAGTGCGGACACTCGAACTCGACCGGCATTCGGACGTCCTGCGTCTCGGTTGTCATGTAGGCCAGGCCGAACCGCAGCGAGTCGGCCCCGAACTTCTCGATCACGTCGAGCGGATCGACGCCGTTGCCCTTCGACTTCGACATGCTCTCTCCGTAGCCGTCGAGGATTTTCGGGTGGATGTAGACCTCCCTAAACGGCACCTCGCCCACGTTGTGCAACCCGGTCAGGACCATCCGTGCGACCCACAGCGTAATGATGTCGCGGCTGGTTATGAGCACATTGGTCGGGTAGAAGTATTTCAGGTCGTCGGTCTGCTCCGGCCAGCCGAGCGTGGAATGCGGCCAAAGAGCGGAACTGAACCAGGTGTCCAAGACGTCGGGTTCGCGGTCGAACAGTCCATCTTTCTCAATCGCTTCGATTACCTCATGATCGTCTTCATCCCGGACGCAAAGGAAGTAATATGTGACCTTTGGGTCTCGAACATTATCATGCTGTTGTTTCGGTGTGGGACTGCTTGCCCGCCGCGATTCCACGACCCGTCCCTCTTTGATCCAGCGATTGATCTTCGGTTGAAGTTCTTTTCGCCGCATGGATAATCGCTTCGTTTCATCCGGCTCGGTAAGACGCCTACTCAATCCCCACACCGGCAATTGGTGTCCCCACCAAAGCTGCCGGCTGATCGGCCAGTCGCGTTTCTCGCTGAGCCAGTCGAGATAGCCCTTGCTGTAGCGCGAGGGAATGATCCGCACGCGGCCATCCGAAACGGCATCCATCGCCGTCTGCGCGAGCCAATCCATCTTGACGAACCACTGGTCGGTCAAGAGCGGTTCGATGGGCGTTTTCGAGCGGTCGGAATGGGCCAGGTCGATCTGGCGGTCTTCGACCTTGACCAATAGGCCCTGCTCCTTAAGGTCGGCAACCACGTTCTCGCGCGACTCGGCCACCGTCTGTCCCTGGTACGGCCCGGCTTCAGCGCTCAGCGTGCCGTCGAGGTTGAGGATGTTGACCATCGGCAGGTTCTGCCGCAGGCCGACCTCGTAGTCGTTCGGGTCGTGTGCCGGGGTGATTTTTACGCAGCCGGTGCCCATCTCGGGCTTGGCCCACGGGTCGGCTATCAGCGGGATCTCACGCTCCACCAGCGGCAGCAACACCTTGCGACCGTCGGCGGCCATCTTCCGCAGTGTGAGCAGTTCGTCAAGCATTGTCTCGCGCCGCTTGCGCACGTCGTCAAGCTGGGCCTGAATCTCGGGCTTTTGCCGCTGCGGCACTGTGGCAAGCCGCGCTTTCAGGTCGGCCTCGGCCTTATCCAGCGCGGCGGCCGGGTCCGGATGGACCGCTACGGCCGTGTCGCCCAGCATCGTCTCCGGCCGCGTGGTGGCGATGGTCGCGTGCTTCGGCTCGCCCGGCTTCGGGTCGATCACCGGGTAGTTGAAGTACCAGAAATGGCCTGAAACCGTCTCGTGAAATACCTCGTCGTCGCTGACGGCCGTTTGAAGCATCGTGTCCCAGTTTACCAGCCGCTTGCCACGGTAAATCAGCCCCTCCTTGAACAGACTGAAGAACGTGTGTCGGACCGCCCGGGCGCACATCGCATCCAGCGTGAACCGGGTCCGCTCCCAGTCGCAACTGCAACCCATCTGCTTGAGTTGGCCCAGGATGCGGGCTTCGTACTCCTCCTTCCACTGCCAGATTCTTTCGACCAGACCCTTGCGTCCCAGCTCGTGCCGGGAGATTTTCTCCTCTTCCAACAGCCGCCGCTCGACGACCGCCTGGGTGGCAATGCCCGCGTGGTCGGTGCCGGGCATCCAGAGGGTCGCAAACCCCTGCATCCGCTTCTGCCGGATGAGGATATCCTGGAGCGTGTTGTTAAGCGCATGGCCCAGGTGTAGCGCCCCGGTGACGTTCGGCGGTGGGATGACGATGGTGTATGGCTTACGCTTCACATCTGGCCGGCTGTGAAAATAGCCCTTCTCCTTCCAGAACCGGTACCAACGGTCCCGGGCCGCCGCATGATCGTACTGCTTGGGCAGGTTACTGAATGACGGGTTGGTTGACATGGTGTTGTAAATCAAGGTGGCAATGAATTGCCACCCCCTCATCGCCTACTGACCACTGACCACTAACCACTCTCCTCATCTTTGTACAGTTTGTACTCGAAGCTGTCGACCAGTGCGATCCAACTTGCTTCGATGATGTTCTCGCTCACGCCGACGGTCCCCCAGACGTCGTCCTCGTCCTGGCTTTCGATAACTACGCGGACCACTGCGGCGGTGGCCGCCTCGGCATTGACCACGCGGACTTTGTAGTCGACCAGGTGCAGTTTTTCCAGGGCGGGAAAGCTGCCGTTTAATGCCTTCCGCATGGCTGCGTCTAGGGCGTTGATCGGGCCGTCGCCCTCAGCCACCTCGTGACGGAGCTTCTCGCCGATGCGGATCTTCACCGCGGCCTCGGTGATGATCCTCCCGTCGGCGTCGGTCTCCACGTCGACGTGGTACTTGAGCCGCTCGAAGTGTGGCCGAAACGTGCCCGCGCACTTACGCACCAACAGATCGAACGAGCCGTCGGCCGCCTCGAATTGATAGCCGTCGTTTTCCATGAAGACTACCCGGGCGAGAATCTTGTCCATCAGCTTCGAGTCGGGCCGGATGTCGAGCCGGCCGGTCAGGGCCTTGATGTTGGCCCGCCCCGAAAGTTCGCTCAGCAGCACGCGGCGTTCGTTGCCCACCTGCTGCGGGTCGATGTGTTCGTAGCTGGCCGTGCTGCGGGCAACGGCGCTGACGTGTGTGCCCCCCTTGTGCGCAAAAGCGCTCTTGCCCACAAAAGGCTGGTGCGTGCGGAAGTTCATGTTGACCATCTCGTAGACGTATCGCGAGAGTTCAGTCAGGTGCGATATGTGTTCGGGCCCGAGCACCTCGTACCCCTTCTTGATGCTCAGGTTGGCAATGACCGAGATCAGGTCGGCGTTGCCGCAGCGTTCGCCGAAACCGTTGACGGTCCCCTGCACGTGGGTCGCACCGGCGTCGACGGCGGCCAACGTGTTGGCCACCGCCAGGTCGCAGTCGTTGTGACAATGGATGCCAACCGGCACGGGCAGCGCGTCGACGGCGGCCCGGGTGATCCGGGCGATCTCTTCGGGCATTCCGCCGCCGTTTGTATCGCACAACACTACCAGCCGGGCGCCCGCCTCAGCGGCGGTTCGCAACGCACTAATCGCATACTCCGGATCGGCCTTCCAGCCATCGAAGCAGTGCTCGGCGTCGAAGATCACCTGGCGACCGATCTCGACCAGCAGCCGGATACTCTCGTCGATCATCGACAGGTTCTCTGCCAGGCTGGTTCGCAGCACCTCGGCCACGTGGAAGGGCGACGTCTTGCCGACCAGCGTGATCACCGCGGCGCCGGACTCCAGCAGGGCGTTGAGTCCCGGGTCGTCTTCAGGTCGGACCGCCTTACGGCGGGTCATGCCGAACGCGCAGACCTTGGCATGTTTCAGGTCCATCTGGCCGGCGCGCTGGAAGTATTGCGAATCCTTCTCGTTGCTGGCCGGATAGCCACCTTCGACGTAGTCGAACCGCAGGCTATCGAGCCGCTCGGTCAGCGAGAGCTTGTCCTGCAACGAGAAGTCGATCCCTTCGGCCTGCGAGCCGTCGCGGAGTGTGGTGTCGTAGATTTCGATGTGACGCATGGTAGGGGTTAGTGGATAGTGGATAGTGGATAGTGTGGGCCGCTGTGCCCTCACGGCGGTGCACAAAAAAACCCTCAGGCCGGTCGGCCTCAGGGCTGCTGTTCGTCGGTCTTCTGCCGGTCCGAAGCCCTTAAGGCCGCACCTCCTGAATAATAATGACCACAATCGCGCCAACGCCAAAGGCACTGACGAGGTCGTGTATCGGACTGGAAAGGCAGGCTTGCATTGTCCGGCTCCGGCTGACTAAGCATAACTACAATTAAATAAGTTTACAGCATACCTCCGCGCGTGTCAACCCTGGCAACACATTGCCCCTCTGCACGGGGGTTTCGTTCATGAAGCATTACCCCTTCCCAGCAGACTGTCTGTAGAAAGGAAAAACGCTCCTGCGTCAAACCCTCCGACTACGCGCTCTCCGCCGCCCAGTGCTCTTCCTCTTCTTCCGTTTCGCCGTCTTCCAGGTCATCTTCGTTGTACTCCTCTTCGTCCTCGTCCTCGCTTTCGTCAACCGGCTCTTCGTCGTAGTCTTCTTCCTCGAACTCTGCGTCGAGCACGTTGGGCTGCTCGAATTCCGATTCGCGCTGCTCTTCGGGCGGGCTGAGCAGGATCTTGTTGCTGCGCCGCGGCTTGGGCGCGGCGGGCTTCCCTGCCGGCGCCTGGCCGCTCATCGCTTCCCAGTCTTCCAGGCTGATGAGGACGTCGCGGGCTTGCGAGCCGTTGTATGGTCCGACGATGCCGTCCTCGGCCATGTAGTCGATCAGCCGTGCTGCCCGGCCGTAGCCGATGCCCAGTGCCCGTTGCAGCAGCGACACGCTACCGCGTCCTTCGCGGACCACCAGGTCCACGGCCGTTTCGTAAAGATCGTCGCGGCTGGTCAGTTGCGGTCCTTCCCCTTCAGGCTCCCTGGCCTTCAACTGGACCAGCTCCTTGACGAATTGCGGCTCGGAGGTGGCCACCGCTGCGATCACGCGCGAAATCTCGTCGTCGCTGAGGAACGTCCCCTGGCCGCGTATCAGCGTGCTGGTGCCGGGCCAGAGGAACAGCATGTCGCCGTTGCCCAGCAACTTGTCGGCGCCCATCTCGTCGAGCACCACGCGGCTGTCGGTGCGGCTGGCCACCTGGAAGGAAATCCGGGCGGGAAGGTTCGATTTGATCAGTCCGGTGATCACATCCACGCTCGGTTTCTGGGTGGCCATCACCAGATGGATGCCCACCGCTCGGCTCTTCTGGGCCAGGCGGATGATGTGCGTCTCCACCTCCTTGGCGGAGGTCATCATCAGGTCGGCCATCTCGTCGACGAACATCACCACGTAGGGGATATGGGTGGGGATGCGCTTCTGCTCTTCTTCGTCTTGGGGCTGCATCCGCTCGATCAACTCCTCCCGGCCCAACTGGTTGTAGACGCTGATGTGCCGCACGCCGGCCCGGGCCAGCAACTCGTACCGCTCCTCCATCTTATCCACCGCCCAGGCCAGGATCGCCTCGGCCTTGCGCATGTCGGTTACCACCGGGTGCATCAGGTGCGGCAACCTGCTGTAGGGGCTCAGTTCGACCATCTTCGGGTCGATCAACAGCAGGCGGACCTCGTCGGGGCGGCGGGTCATCAGTATCGAAACAATCATCGAGTTCAGGCAGACGCTCTTGCCGGTGCCCGTCCGCCCGGCAATCAGCAGGTGCGGCAGGCTCGCCAGGTCGATCACCATCGGATTGCCCGCCACGTCCTTGCCCAGGTACAGCGGGATCCGCATCTTCTGTGTCTTGCCGTTGGTCTCTTCGATCACCTCGCGGAGTCGGACCAGTTGCCGCTGGCCGTTGGGTACCTCGACGCCCACGGTGTTCTTGCCGGGGATCGGTGCCACGATCCGCACGCTGGGTACCCGCAGGGCAATGGCCAGGTCGTCGGCCAGCGAGGTGATTTTGCTCAGACGCAGGCCGGCTTCCAGCTCGACCTCGAACTGGGCGATCACCGGCCCCGTCTGAATCTCGACCACGCGCACGTGGAAGCCGAACTCCTGGAAGGTCTTTTCCAGTATCTTGGCCTTGCGGCGGACCTCCTTTTCGTGCTCATCGAAGCAGAACTGCTCGCTTTCCAGCAGTAGATCCGCGGCCGGCAACTCGTAGTCGGACGCATCGTCGGCCGCGGCGGCCTCGATTTCCTCGATCACCTCATCACGCTGGGTTTTCTTCGGCCTTTTGATCCGCAGCATGGTGGTCAGCGATTTTCGTGTCGGCCGTGACTCGGCTGCTTCTTCCTGTTGCTCGTTCTCCTCCTCCATTTTCGCTTCGTCCGGCCCTGGCCTCTCTTCCTCTTTGCCGTCGGCAGGTCGGCCCCCGATGTGGACGGCGAGCTTCTCCTGGCCATACTCCGGGGCGTCTTTCCAGCGGTCGACGGCGGATCGCTTGCGGCCGAGTTTTTGGGCGTAGCCCACGCTCACCTGCATCAGTCCGCGCCCCAGCTCCTGGACGGGTTTGCCGATCAAAAGGGCGAAGACGTGGATCAGCACATAGTCGGTGCACAACAGCAGTCCCCCGAGGATCATGCTCAGCGTGAGGATATAGGCGCCCACGCTGGCGAAGTTCATTTCCATCAGTCCCCGCCCGGCGGCGCCGAGGTATCCACCCGATCCGATCACCGGCCCCGGCGAAAGCTGCGGCAGGGCCATGGCGGCCAAGGTGCTGACGCCGACAAGCGATAGCAGCCATCCGCCGGCGCGCAGCACCGGCTGATCAACCGTCCGCCGGGTGAGCAACACGGCATCCAGCGCGACCAGCGAAAACAACAGGTAGTAGGCGCCCAGTCCGAAGGCGCAAAAGAGCATCCGGCTGACCAGGACCCCGGAATGGCCGCAGACATTGAGCGTTTCGGCACGTTCGGGAAAGACGAGCTTGCTGGGCGGGTCGGCCGGGTCGTAACTGAACAACGCCGCCGCCAGAAAGATACTCAGCGCAAGCAGCCCCAGTGCGAACAGATCGAGTTGCACGTTGCGATGTTCGAGCATCGACGCGAGTGCCCTGTCGGTGCGAAATCCGGCCGCCCGAGTTCCGGCGGCCGACTTAGCCTGGGCGCGTCCATGCCCAACCAAACTCCTGCTACTTGACCTAAGTATCGGCCACGCCGGCACTTGGCAATTAGGCCCGCACCGCCGGGCCGTCCCATTTGCCGGGCGGGCACCACGTGCAAGACCCCTCTGCCGCATACAACCGGCAGGAAGGGCGCCGGCTACAGGCAAGGCGGCAGTTGGTGGGCAGCTTCAGCGAGCACTGGGAGTGAAAATAGCGGTGGGAAGGGATATAGGGATTGGTGGATATTGCAAATTGGGTAGTGCCTCATGATGTTGGCAAGAAATAGCGGGGTTGTTATGCTATTGCCTCTCCTGTTGCGCCTAAATGTGCTAGCAGTGCAAGGAGGCTGGCGATGGCAAGGAAAGATCGGAGCAACCAGCACAATGGTGC
>JAUWHT010000054.1 GCA_030605745.1 Pirellulales bacterium
TTGTGCTGGTTGCTCCGATCTTTCCTTGCCATCGCCAGCCTCCTTGCACTGCTAGCACATTTAGGCGCAACAGGAGAGGCAATAGCATAACAACCCCGCTATTTCTTGCCAACATCATGAGGCACTACCGAAAAAAGGGAAGGGGGAAAAAGGGAAAAGAAGAACTGAATATTTTTATTCCCCTTTCCCCACTTTCCCATTTTCCCTCATTACACATCTACTGCATACGGCTAAAGTGTTACAAATTCAGAGACGTAGGACGGAGTCACCCTATGCCCCGAATCTTGCAGAAATCGGAATTAGTCCCAGATATTCACCAACTTGTGGTTCAGTCGCCACAATTGGCGGCGAAGGCACGCCCGGGGCATTTCGTGATCGTGATGGCCGACCCGCAGGGCGAGCGAATACCGCTGACAATTGCCGATTTCGATCCGTCCGGCGGCACAATCACACTGGTGCTGATGGTCGTGGGCACCTCGTCGGCCAAGCTGGCCAAGCTGGCCGAGGGTGACGATCTGCATGCGATGATCGGTCCGCTGGGACACTCCTCGGAAATCGACCGGTTCGGCACACTGGTGATGGTTGCCGGCGGCGTGGGAACCGCGCCGATCTACCCCATCGCCCGGGCCATGCACCAGCGGGGGAATCGGGTCATCTCCATTCAGGGGGCCCGATCCGCCGAGTTGCTCTTCTGGCGTGAGAAGCTGGCGGCCGTCAGCGACCGGCATATTATCACCACCGACGACGGTTCCTTAGGCCGCAAAGCCCTGGTCACGGAACCGTTGGGGGAACTGCTCGAAAGCGGCGGCGAAGGAAAGATCGACCGCGTGTATGCTATTGGCCCGGCCATTATGATGAAATTCTGCGCCCAGACCACCCGGCCGCTCGGTGTCAAAACCATCGTCAGCCTCAACACGATCATGGTGGACGGGACAGGGATGTGCGGCGGCTGTCGCGTTCGGGTGGGGGAGAAGAGTCTGTTTACTTGCGTAGACGGGCCGGAATTCGACGGTCACCTGGTCGATTGGGACAACGTGCTCTCGCGGCAGAAGATCTACACGGCCGAAGAGAAGTGTTCGCTGGATCGATACATCAAGGAGGCCCGGCAGCAGTGACCAAGATCAAGCCCGCAAAGAAGAAAAAACCTCTTCAGAAAACACGTACCCCGATGCCGGAGCAGGACCCGGCGGCACGGATTAAGAACTTCGGCGAAGTGCCCTTGGGTTACTCGCCCGAGCAGGCCCGACAGGAAGCCGCCAGGTGCTTGCAGTGCAAGAAGCCGGTGTGTGTGGACGGGTGCCCTGTGCAGGTGGACATTCCGGGCTTTGTGAAGCTTACCGCCGAAGGGAAGTTTGCCGAGGCGGCCCGGCTGATCAAACGCACCAACAGCCTGCCGGCCATCTGCGGTCGGGTCTGCCCCCAGGAGACCCAGTGCGAGATCAAGTGCGTGCTGGGCAAGAAGTTCGAGCCGGTGGCCATCGGCCGGCTGGAACGCTTTGTGGCCGACTACGAGCGCGAAAACAACCTCGTCGAACTGCCCGAGAAAAAACCGCCCCTGGCCAAGAAGGTCGCCGTGGTCGGTTCCGGGCCTGCCGGACTGACCGTCGCGGGCAACCTGGTGCTGTTGGGCTACGACGTGACCGTTTTCGAGGCCTTCCACAAGCCGGGCGGCGTGCTGATGTACGGTATCCCAGAGTTCCGTCTGCCCGAGCGAATCATCCAAGAAGAGGTCAACTACCTGTTGCGCCTCGGGGTAAAGCTGGAGTTGAACCAGGTCATCGGCCGGTCGATCACCATCGACGAGTTGATGGAACGGGAAGGCTTTGACGCGGTGTTTATCGGCGTGGGGGCCGGATTGCCGATATTTCTGGGACTGCCGGGCGAAGACCTGGGCGGCGTCTACTCGGCCAGCGAATACCTCACCCGGAGCAACCTCATGAAGGCCTACCGCTTTCCCGAATACGACACGCCCATCGTGCGGGGAAACAACGTCTCGGTGATCGGCGGGGGCAACGTGGCCATGGACTCGGCGCGGACCGCCCTGCGACTGGGAGCACAGACTGTGACGATCGTCTACCGCCGTTCGCGCGACGAGCTGCCCGCCCGGGCTGAGGAAATCCACCATGCCGAAGAGGAAGGCGTCGTGTTGAAGCTGCTTACCAATCCGGTGGCGTTCGAGGGCGACGACCGCGGCATGGTCCGGCGAATGCAATGCCTGCGGATGGAGTTGGGCGAACCGGACGACTCCGGCCGCCGCCGTCCGGTGCCTATCGAAGGTTCCCAGTTCGCCTTCGACACCGACCTGGTGATCCTAGCCATCGGTTCGCGTGCGAATCCGCTGCTAACCAAGTCCACGCCCGGCTTGAGCCTGAACCGCTGGGGATACATCGAAGTGGACGAGATGGGCCGGACCAGCAAGCCGGGAGTCTGGGCCGGCGGAGACATCGTCACCGGCTCGGCCACAGTGATCGAGGCCATGGGCGCCGGCAAAACCGCCGCCCGCGACATCCACCAGTGTCTCTCCGAAGGCTCTGGAGTTGTCAGACTATGGCGAGTTGATACGAAAACTCATTGACATCCGTCTGTTGTTTCGCATGCTCTATAGTCATGCTCACGACACGTCCGTTTTTGTCCAGTTCGACAACGGCGTTTTCGTTCAGATCCCGCGTTTCCACAACCTTTTTGTCACTGAAATCGACAAGCAGGGTATCGGTATCGGGGAAGTACCTAACCTTCATTTTCCACCTCGCGAAATGAGCGATCAAAAAAGGCATTGTGAACAGTTTCACCGTCCTCGAGCAGCACCACGCGCAGGTACTTCCCGCCCGCCTCAGAAATCTGTGCCCACCTCCTGATGCGGCCATCCGATTGGACATATTCCTTGACCGGCTTGCCGACAACCCGTTCAATCCATTCCAGACGGATGTCCCGCCGATCCGGGCGTTGACGGATGTGTAGGAAATACTGCGTGAACTTCACTCTCATTGTAGTTCGAAGCGGATTCCTTCCTCGATGCCTACCGCGTCCAGGGCGACCTCGTGACCGAGGATCGTCTCGGTGTTGTACTTAGCCGGGATGGTTTCTTGACCTCCCTCTTTCTTCGAGATCTCCACGCGGTACAGACCGCACTGGGCGCCCGGCGGATCGTTCCGGTCCTCTTTGTCGACCGGGATGCTGAGCATGGCGATTCCGTTCGCGCTGGTGGTCCCGCTACAGGCCTGGATCTCGTCGCCGAGGAATTTTTCGGGCACGAAGGTCACGGTGGCCCCCTCGAGCGCCTTACCGCCGAGGGTGACCGTACAACTGAGCGACATTCGGCCGAGCTTCGAGTCCTGCCAGACCCTGACCCGGGCGGTGACTTCGGAGGCACTGACGCCGCCGTCGCCGTTAGTATCCAGGTTGTTGATTGCGGCCTTCAGCGCCGGGGCCTTGTCCAACTCCTCGCCGACTACCTTGCCGTCCCCGTTGGTATCATACTCCTTCATCGCCAGCTTGCCCGCAGCCGAGGCGCTGATTTCCGGGGGGTGCAGCCGGGGCGGACGCCGCGAGCAACCGACCAGAACGGCAATACAGACAATTACTACCCCAACACGGCCAACTTGACATGACATGGCCAAAACTCCTTTGTCCTGAAGCCCCATGAACCACGAAAACAACCGATAGCCCAAAGTATAGCATAACGGCGGACGGTTGCCAATAGCCCCGCTTGCAGCTTCGCACGGCTGCTAAACGAGTGTGTAACACGGCGTTGTAGTATTAGCCAGGCGGAATTATACTAGCGGCAGCCGTTTGGATGGCCCATGAGCAATTTGCAAGGTCAGCACGATGTTCGAAAGAGAAGTCAACGAGGACCGCGTTACGGAAGCCGAAATCGCGGTGGTCATCCCTTCCTACAACGAGGCCGACAGCATCGCGCATCCCACGCAAGTGGCGTCGGAAGGTCTGAGAAAATACTTCCCAGACAAGAAAAGCGTGCTCATCAATGCGGATAATGCCTCGCCGGACGGGACGGAGGAGGTTTTTCTTGGGACCAAAACGCGGGTGCCGAAAATCTACATCACTACTCCCCAGAACACGCCGGGGAAAGGCTGGAACTTCGTAAACGCCTTCCGCAAGATATATTCCCTTGGTGCCCGGGCGATTGTCTGTGTCGATGCCGATCTGATATCGATAACTCCCGAGTGGATCAACTACATGGCGACTCCCGTTCTGGAAGGAGGATACGATTATCTGGCGCCCTTATATTCCCGGCACAAGTACGACGGGACAATCACCAACAATATCTGCTACCCGTTGATATACGGGATTTTCGGCCGCGATATTCGCCAGCCGATTGGTGGTGATTTTGCACTTTCCGGGCGACTTGCCCGGCACATCGCCTCGGTCCCCTGGCACCGCACGACACATCAGTACGGTGTGGACATCTTCATGACGATGCAGGCCATTTTGGGCGACTACAAGATCGGCCAGGTGGGCCTGGGTTCCAAGGTCCACAAGCCGAGCGCCCCGAAACTCGGCCCGATGTTCGTCCAGGTGGTCAGCACGGCCTTTGGCACCGTTGTAAACAGTTTCGAGAAGTGGAAATCGGTCGCTTCCGTTGCCAACACTCCGGTTTTCGGTTTGAAAGAACTGGCCCCGGCCCAGGACCTTGAAGTCGACCGTGAGATGATCCGCAGCAATGCTGCCAAGGGTTTCGACGAGTGCGTCGACCGGCTGAGGGAATACCTGAGTCCCCACGTGATGAGGCGGCTGGAAAAAACATTCGCAGAAGCCGCTGGCCCGCAGATAGATACCAACTTCTGGATCAAGATCCTGTTCGACGTTATCGGGGCCTTTCCCACCTGTGATGATCCCACGCGCCTTGTCGAGTCGATGCGTGGACTCTACTTCGGCCGCGTGTTCAGCTTCATGAACGACACATGGGAACTCACCAGTGCCCAATGCGAAGAACCGATTCGACAGCAGGGCGTTAGCGTTTTCCAGAGACGCGGCGAGTTGATCGGGCGTCTTGAGGCCGCGCGTTAGGCCAGCCTATTCCACTGCTCAACACTAATCGCGCGTCCCATGATTCCTTCGACTTCCCTCAACATCATACGAAGCTGGGGAACCGAATATTCGGTAGTGCCTCATGATGTTGGCAAGAAATAGCGGGGTTGTTATGCTATTGCCTCCCCTGTTGCGCCTAAATGTGCTAGCAGCAGTGCGAGGAGGCTGGCGATGGCAAGGAAAGATCGGAGCAACCAGCCCAATGGTGCC
>JAUWHT010000266.1 GCA_030605745.1 Pirellulales bacterium
CCGCGATGGGGTGTTGGGCGATATCCAACTCATCCGGGCTTATCGGATGCAGCCCTGCGGGATCCTGGGCAAGAAGCCGCCGGAATACGACGAATTGCTCTGGCAGATTCGCAACTTCTGTAGTTTCTTCTGGGTCTCGGGCGGCCGGTTCGCCGAGGCGAACATCCACCAGATCGACGAGATCTGCTGGATCAAGGGTGACTGGCCGGTCTCGGCACACGGCGTCGGCGGCCGCGCCGCAAACAGCGCCGATTGCGGCCAGGGTCTCGACTCCTTCTCTATCGAGTGGACCTTCGCAGACGGAACAAAGGCGACCGACGTCGTGCGCTGGCTGGGCGGGCACTGTCACCGCGAATTCGCCACCTACGTCCACGGAACCAAGTGCGCGGCCCAGTTCAACACCTACGGACTGGGTAGAGGAGAACCGACGCACATCTACAAGGGCCAGCGAATCGAGAAGGACAATATCGTCTGGGAAACGCCCCCAGAGAAGATCAATTCTTGGGATGTCGAGTGGAACGTGCTCTTGGACAGCATCCGCAACGACAAGCCGCAGAACGAGACCAAGCGCGCAGCGTACTCGAACCTCGCGGACCTGATGGGTCGGGCGGCCGTCCACTCCGGGAAGATGATCACCTGGGACGAAGCGATGGCGTCGAACTTCCAGTTCTGTCCGAATATCGACACCATGGACTACGACACCCCCCCGCCGGTCCAGGCCGACGCGCAGGGCCGCTACCCGGTGCCCATCCCCGGCATATGGTCGGAGATTTGAGCACTTCGGAAGCCCACCGTCCCCGCGGACCAGCAGGGCAAAAAGCAACAAGCCCCAAGGCGGCAGGGGTTGCCGAATCGATCTCGTTTGCCATTCTTGGCACTATTCCTCCTCTTGCTTATAATCCCCAGGTGGACCCCAGGGCGACTGTGTACCCACCACTCAATTCCCCAATTCGCATTCGTTGGTGGTTTTCCATCGCGCTTGACACGCTCGCCTTGGGAATCTAGGATTAACTGTTTTGCTTGACTGACCAAGCCTGTGAGTTCGAGTGGGAGTAATACGATGGCCGTTCCCAAACGCAAGCATTCCAATTCGCGGACCGGCAAGCGTCGGTCGCAGGATGCCAAGAAGGCCCGGCAGACTGCCTACTGCCAGCAGTGCAGCACGGCCGTGCCGTCGCACGCGGTCTGCCCGAAGTGCGGCCATTACATGGGCCGAAACGTGGTTGAGACGGAGTCTTAGGGCAATGTCATAAAGCCGCGACCTGTGGTCGCGACCAGCGATTTGAAAAAACCGCGTGATTGTCCCCCGGGGCGCGACCACCGGTCGCGGCTTTTTGAGGACCGACCTTGAGCAGGATTGCGTTTTTGTTTCCGGGACAGGGTGCCCAGACGGTGGGGATGGGCCGGCAGTTGGCCGGATCGTTGCCCGGCGTGCGCGAACTGTATGACCGCGCCGGCGAGGTCCTCGGCTACGACCTGGCAAGATTATGCTTCGAGGGGCCGGCCGAGGAGCTTGATTCGACCGTCTGTAGCCAACCGGCGCTGTTTGTCACCAGCCTGGCTGCCCTGGAGGCGTTGCGGGCCGAGTCGCCGGAGGTTGTGCTGGCCTGCGAAGCGGCGGCCGGCCTGAGCCTGGGCGAGTACACGGCGATGGTCTTTGCCGGCGCGATGGAGTTCGAGGACGGACTGATGCTGGTCCAGAAGCGGGGGGCGGCCATGCAAGAGGCGGCCGATGCCACGCCCAGCGGGATGGCCAGCATCTTGGGGTTGGAACGGGTCGAGGTCGAGGCGCTCTGTGATAGGGCACGTGGTGAGGATATCCTTGAAATCGCCAACCTGCTTTGCCCGGGCAATATCGTCATATCCGGCCACAACGCGGCGTGCGAACGGGCGGCCGAGATGGCCCAGTCGGCCGGTGCGATGAAAGCCGTGCCGTTGGCCGTGGCCGGGGCGTTCCATACCCGGATCATGCAGCCTGCCGACCAGCGACTTGCCGAAGCGTTGGCCGATGTGCCCATGCAAGGGCCGAAAATCCCCGTCGTCTCCAACGTCGACGCCCGACCCCACCAAGACCCGGAAGAAATCCGCCAATTATTGATCCGCCAGGTCCTACACCCGGTTTACTGGGAGGACTCGATGCGGTACCTATTGCAGGAAGGTTTTGACCAGTTCTACGAAGTTGGGCCCGGACGTGTATTGCGGGGGCTGTTGCGCCGAATCGAGCGGAAGGTTACTTGTCAGAGTGTCGCCGTGTGAGGTAGGAGAGGTAGTGGATAGTGGATAGTGGAGAGTGTGATGATGAACGAGAATAGGAACCGGATTTCGACCGATTTGAGCGGACAGGCGGCGATCGTCACCGGCGCGGGCCGGGGATTGGGCCGGGCCATCGCATGCTCCCTGGCCAGGGCAGGCGCCAAAGTGGCCTGCGTCGACGTCGATGCCCAGAACTTGGCCGAGACGGTCCGGGCGATTGAAGCCGACCGGGGCACTGCCGAGCCGTTCACATGCGACGTGACCGACAGCAGCCGGGTGACCGAAGTGGTCCAAGAGGTAGTCAAAAAGTGGGGTGGCCTGCAAATCCTGGTCAATAACGCCGGGATTACCCGCGACTCGCTGGTCATGCGGATGAAGGACGACCAGTGGGACGCAGTGCTCAGAGTCAACCTGCGGGGTACGTTCCTGTTCACCCGGGCCGCCGCCAGGCCGATGATGAAAGGGCGGCGGGGGCGGATCATCAACATCGCCAGCGTTTGCGGCCTGATGGGCAACCCGGGGCAGGCCAATTACTCGGCTTCCAAAGCCGGGGTGATCGGCCTGACACGAACCGTGGCCCGGGAACTGGCCGCACGGAACATTACTGTCAACGCGGTTGCACCCGGCTTCATTACCACCGAGATGACGGCCACCTTGGGCGAGGAAATCCTCCAGCAGCTCCTCAAGCAGACCCCCTTGGGCCGCTTGGGCGATCCGCAGGACGTGGCCGATGCGGTACTGTTTCTCGCCAGCGAGGGGGCCGGCTTCATCACCGGGCATGTTCTTACAGTCGACGGGGGGTTGACAACGTAGCATGGCTAGAAATTGGGGGTCTTCCGTTTTTGGGTGCATGAGTCCAGACGTAGGCTGGGTCGAGCGAAGCGAGGCCCACCTTTTCTGAGTTCTCCGATTCCCCCAAAAGCCGGGCCTCGCTTCGCTCGACCCGGCCTACAATAGCCCCGACCTTGCACCTAGAAACGGAAGAGCCGAAATGTGAGGGTTGGAAACACGCCCAGGAGATATAGACACGGCGAGGAAAACTCGCTATGCTCCCCAGTGTCACAGTGTCAGTGTGGCGGAATACTGGGGCAAACTGGAAGGCCTGATGCCTTTCGCCGAATAATTCGTTGACGATGAACGGGGGAAGCCATGGTAGCGCACCCCCAATAAGTGCAGTCATGAGGAGGACTCTTAAGGTGGCCTCAGTCGAAGAACGAGTGGTTGATATCGTTGCCGAGCAACTTGGTGTCAGTAAGGACCAAATTACCGGCGAAACTTCTTTCGTGAATGATCTGGGAGCCGATTCCCTGGACACGGTCGAACTGGTGATGGAACTCGAAGAGGAGTTCGACATCAACATCCCGGACGACGCGGCCGAAAAGATCCAGACGGTCGGACAAGCTATCGAGCATATCGAAAAGACCATCCAAAGCAGCGAAAACTCATCTTCCTGACGAGCTTCCATGAAACGACGCGTCGTCGTAACGGGTATCGGTGCGGTTACCTCGCTTGGTTGCAACGTGCAGGAGCTTTGGACTCGTGTCTGCAACGGCGAGAGCGGGATACATACGCTCAGGCGCTTCGACGCTGCCCGATACCGGTCGCGGATCGGCGGAGAAATCGTTGATTGGCCGCCCGACGGCTATATCACGCCAAAAGAAGCCAAGCGGATGGACCCCTTCGTCCAGTTCGCCCTGGTCGCCGGCATCGACGCAGTGAGAGACTCGGGGATCGATTTCTCAAAGGAAGATCCCTTCCGCTGTGGTGTGATCCTCGGTTCGGGGATCGGCGGGCTGCACGAGATCGAGGCCCAGCACACCCGTTTGCTCTACAAGGGGCCCGAAAAGGTCTCCGCCTTCACCATCCCCAAGCTGATGGCAAACGCGGCCAGCGGGCAGGTGTCGATCGAGTACGGCCTGCGCGGTCCCAACACGGCCGTGGTCACCGCCTGTGCCAGCGCAACCAACGCCATCGGCGATGCCTTGAAGACCATCCAGTACGACGAGGCCGAGGTTATGGTCACCGGCGGCACCGAGGCGGCTGTCACACCGATGGGAGTCAGCGGGTTTTCGGCGATGCGGGCACTTTCGGAGCGCAACGACGACCCGCCAGCCGCCAGCCGGCCGTTCGACAAAGATCGCGACGGCTTTGTGCTCGCCGAAGGCGCCGGTGTGCTGGTCCTGGAGGAACTCGAACATGCCAAGGCCCGCGGCGCACATATCTACGCCGAGTTGCTCGGCTACGGCGCCAGTGCGGACGCCGGACATATTACACAACCCGATAAGGACGGCACCGGCGCCGCCAAGGCAATGGAACTGGCGCTGATGAACGCCCGGGTCGATCCGACCGAAATTGACTACATCAACGCCCACGGCACCAGTACCCCTCTGGGTGACCAGGCCGAAACCGCGGCACTCAAGACTGTGTTCAAGGAACACGCCCGAAACGTGGGCATCTCCAGCACAAAAAGCCAGTTGGGACACCTGTTAGGTGCCAGCGGCGGCGTGGAACTGCTGCTTACAGTGATCGCATTGCGCGAGGGCGTTATCCCGCCGACGATCAACTACCAAACGCCCGACCCGCTCTGCGACCTCGACTACACCCCCAACCAGGCCCGCGAGCGAAAGATCAGCATCGCCATGTCCAACAGCTTCGGCTTCGGCGGACACAACGGCTCGCTGATCGTCGGACACCTCCGCTGAAAAGCTATCAGTTTCTTTGTCCGGGTGTCTACTCTCAAGTTCATGCCTTCAATGATTGGAGAACCACCCCGTGTTCGATTCTGTTGCCGTCGTGGGCGCTACCGGTGCCGTGGGAACCATCATTCGCGAATTGCTTCAGTCGCGCAGGTTCCCGCTCAGGGAGATCAAATTCCTGGCTTCGCGCCGTTCCGCCGGGAAGCGGATTCGTTTTGCCGGCGAGGAGATCACCGTCGAGGAACTCCGGGCGGAAGTCTTCGAGGGGGTCGGCCTGGCCATCAGCAGCACGCCGGACGAGGTAGCCCGAGATTTTATCCCCCAGGCTGTCGAGCGGGGCTGTGTCGTAGTCGACGAGAGTGGTTATTGGCGAATGGATCCCAAGGTGCCGCTGGTCGTGCCCGAAATCAATCCCGAAGCGATCCACGACCACCAGGGCATTATCGCTAGCCCCAACTGCTCGACTACCCAGATGGTCCTGGCCATCAAGCCGCTGCACGACGCCGGTCGGGTCCGCCGGGTTGTGGTCAGCACCTACCAGGCGACCAGCGGGGCGGGAGTAGCCGGAAGCCGCGACCTGGAGAAGGGAACCGCCGCAAAGTTGGCCGGGGAAGAATACTCCTACGAGTGCTTCCCGTACCCGATCGCCTTTAACTGCATCCCGCAGATCGGCTCGCACAAGCACAAAGGCTATACGTCCGAAGAGATGAAGATGGTCTACGAGACGCATAAAATCTTCGACGACGATTCGATTCAGATTTGTCCCACCTGCGTCCGCGTGCCGGTGGCCAACTGCCACAGCGAAAGCATCCTGGTGGAGACTGAAAAGAAGATCACCGTCGAGCAGGCCCGAGAACTGTTCGCCGCCATGCCGGGGTTGGTGGTGGTCGATAACATCGAGGAGAAGCTCTACCCGATGCCAATTACCGGCGACGGTAGCGATGAAACGCTGATCGGCCGCATCCGCGAGGATCTCTCCAGCCCCAACGGTCTGGCGTTCTGGTGTGTCAGCGACAACCTCCGCAAGGGTGCCGCGACCAACGCCGTGCAGATCGCCGAGTTGCTTCAAGAGAGTAGGCGGTAGGCAGCGAGGGGGTGGCAATTCATTGCCACCTTAAGTGGTACGCGGTAGGCAGCGAGGGGGTGGCAATTCATTGCCACCTTGAACAGTCGATGCGCACACTAAAACTCACTCTCCTCTACGACGGTACGGCTTACGCGGGCTGGCAGGTCCAGCCGGGACAAGTGACCGTGCAAGGGACGCTCGAAGCGGCGATCGGAAAGGTCACCGGCCAAGCCGTTCGCGTGCTGGCCAGCGGCCGGACCGACGCAGGCGTTCACGCACTGGGACAGGTGGTAGGCTTCTCGAGTGAAACGGACCTGCCTACCGATGTGCTGCGGCGCGCGCTGAACGCCGAACTGCCGCACGACCTTGCGGTATTGGACGTTGCCGAAGTGCCCGACGGGTTCCACGCCGTCCGCGACGCCGTGCGAAAGCGCTACCGCTACGTGATCCACGACGGGCTGGTCCGCGAGGTCTTCCGCCGACGCTACTGTTGGCACCACACTCACGGCCGGCTCGACGCCGAAGCCATGAACCGCGCCGCGCAGGTCCTGTTGGGTACCCACGATTTCAGCAGCTTCGAAACCAGCGGGGCCGAGCGGGAGAGCAGCGTCCGGACGGTGTCTGATATCAGTGTCGAGCGGGGCAGGGGAGGTGAGTGCGACTGGATCACCTTGGAAATCGAGGCCAACGGTTTCCTGTATAATATGGTCCGTGCAATCGTCGGCACCCTAGTAGAAGTCGGCCGCGGCGCACGGCCCGAATCCTGGCCGGGCGAGGTCCTCCGCGCCGCGGACCGCCGCATCGCTGGCCCAACTGCACCGCCACAAGGGTTATTCCTAGTTAACGTGGATTGCTTCTGTAACTGTTTAGCGGAATGCAATGAATGTGTAATAAGGGTAGTGCCTCATGATGTTGGCAAGAAATAGCGGGGTTGTTATGCTATTGCCTCCCCTGTTGCGCCTAAATGTGCTAGCAGCAGTGCGAGGAGGCTGGCGATGGCAAGGAAAGATCGGAGCAACCAGCCCAATGGTGC
>JAUWHT010000273.1 GCA_030605745.1 Pirellulales bacterium
GCACCATTGGGCTGGTTGCTCCGATCTTTCCTTGCCATCGCCAGCCTCCTCGCACTGCTGCTAGCACATTTAGGCGCAACAGGGGAGGCAATAGCATAACAACCCCGCTATTTCTTGCCAACATCATGAGGCACTACCCTCTTCTGAGGTTCATCGTTTGTGTCCTGCTGGTCGGCCTTCTTGGCCAGGCTCGGGACGGAGTGGCGCAAGACGTCCGACCCCACATCGTTTTTGTGATTGCAGAGAGCGAGTACAACACGAAGGATACCCTCCCGGCGTTCGCCAAAAAGTACCTCGATAAGGAGTTCCGCTGTAGCTTTGTGCACGCCAATCCCAATGATCGCAACGACGTGCCGGGGCTGGAAGTGCTCTGCGATGCCGACCTGCTGGTGCTCAGCATGAGGCGGTGTTTCTTGCCGGTGCCGCAGATGGACCACCTGGAGCGCTTCATCCGCGCGGGCAAGCCATTGGTGGTAATCCGCGTCAGTTGCGCGGCGTTTGCCGAGCAGGGAAGATACAAACGGCCCGGGCCGGGGCAGGTCGTCTGGCAGCGGTTTGACCAGGAAGTGCTCGGGTGCAACTATCAGGGTTACGATGGCGAGTCGAGAAAGACTGGATGCGACGTGTGGATCCTGCCCGAGGCGGCGGATTATCCGATCCTTAAGGACGTGAAGCCGGCGAAGTTCCACAGTCGGTCGTGGCCCTATAAGATGCGGCCGTTGGCCGAAACAGCCACGCCGCTGATGATGGGCCGCTCCTCGAAGGACAAGCCCGAGGAGCCGGTGGCCTGGACCAACACGTACAACGGAGGGCGGGTGTTTTACACGTCGCTGGAGCAAGCGTTCGACATCATGTGCGTCAGCCTCGAAGCGATCGTTTCTCACGCCCAATCCCGCGGCGTGCGGTTTGCCGTCGAGTTGCACAACGCCCTGACTGCCCGACCCGACATGCTGGTGAAGCTGACCGAGCGGTTTGGACCGGACGAGTTAGGCGTGAACTTCGACACGGGCAACTCGTTCCTGGCCGGCAACGATCCGGTCGAGTACCTCCGCAAGGTGGCGGACCGCGTGATCCACGTGCACATCAAGGACATTCCCGAGTCGCAACTGCACGAGCGCGGCAAGGTGACCGGCACCCGGGTCGGCGTGGCCGCCGGCGACGGCGTGCTCGACCTGCCGGGCATCGTCGACGTGCTGGCTAAAGCCGGCTACCAGGGCGTGCTGTCGGTCGAGTGCGACACCCTCGAACAGGCCAAAAAGAGCCTGCCGTACCTGAATCGCGTGTTTGCCGAGTCCGTGGCGGGGCACCAGGCGGCGCGCCGAATACGCCTTGATGATCACGCTGGCGGCCGAGGTGGGCAAACCCCGCTTGCCGCGAAAGTACCGCAAATGAAAACTCAGGAGTATTGATTATGAACACAATGAGTCGCCGGGAGTTCCTGGATCGTTCGAAGGGAACTTCCTTGAATCTGGCCGTAGGAGTGACGATCCTTAGCAGCGCTAAATCCGTCCGCTCTGCGCCGGCCAACGACAAGATCGTCCTGGGCATCGTCGGCTGCGGCGAGCGCGGTAGTTCCCTGGCCAATGGCTTCGCCTCGCGGGATGACTGTGAGGTTGCCTACCTCGCCGACGTGGATAGCAAACGGTCTGAATCCCGCGCTAAGGGGATTGCTGATCACCAAGGCGGGAAGGGGCCCAAGTGCGTGCAGGACTTCCGCAAGGTGCTGGACGAGAAGTCGGTCGACGCGATGATCATCGCCACGCCCGACCACTGGCACGGGCCAGCCACCATCTGGAGTTGTCAGGCCGGCAAGGACGTCTACGTTGAAAAACCGCCCAGCCACAACATCTGGGAGGGCCGCAAGATGGTCGAGGCGGCACGGAAGTACAACCGCGTGGTCCAGGTCGGCACGCAGTCTCGCAGCGGCGACGACTTCTACCAAGCCCGCCAGTACATTGAGGAAGGCAAGCTGGGAAAGATCCACCTCTGCAAGGTGTTCGACCAGATAGGCAAGAGCGGCAATTTCCAAATGCCTCCCGATTCGGCTCCACCGTCCGGCTTCGATTGGGACATGTGGAAAGGCCCCTCACCCGACCGAAAGTACAACAACAGGATCATCCACTCCGGCTGGCACTACTTGTGGGACTGCAGCGGCGGCGAGATCGCCAACAACGGCATCCATCAGTTGGACATCGCCCGCTGGATGTGCGGTGTGGAAAAACCGAAGGCGGCATCCAGCACCGGCGGGCAGTTCAGCCAGAAAGGCGACTTCGATACGCCGGACACCCAGGTGGCCACGTGGGAGTTCGACGAGATGATCATGACCTTCCACATGAGCCTGTTCACCCCGTACATGCTCAAGACCGACTGGGAGATCCGCCAAAGCGACATGCATCCTTACTGGCCGCAGAACAGCATGCGAGTGGAGATCTATGGCACCAAGGGGCTGATGTACTTGGCCCGGGTGGGCGGCGGCTGGCAGGTTTACGTACGGCCCAAGAACCGCAAGCCGGTCGTCAAGGCCCAGTGCTACGGCCGCTTCCCCGATGTGCCGCACAAAGAAAACTTCGTCCAGTGCATCCGAAGTCGCGAGTTGCCCAATGCCGACATCCAAGAAGGCCACCTCAGCACACTCCTGGTACATTACGCCAACATCAGCTACCGGCTGGGTGGCCAGAAGCTGGTGATCGACCCTAAAACGGAGCATATCGTCGACAACAACCAGGCGATGAAGCTCTTCAAACGGGAATATCGCAAGCCCTGGGTGGTCGAGGAAGAAGTTTGAGATGACCGGCTGTCGTATGCCCGACGTGCATCACAACGCGGCACAACAGACAAAGCTGCTTGCCGCCAACTACGAGATTCTGGGGATCGACGCGCTGGCGATCGGGGAAGGTGGCGCGGGCGCCAACATGCTCTCGCCCGCCATGTATGAACAGTTACTGTTGCCGGGGCATCAGCGGATGATCGGCCGAATCGACGGCCCCACGATCATGCATATCAGCCCCGGCTGTGCGGTCAGCCCGAAATGCCCAAACTCCAACCTCCGCGCCATGACCGACACCGCTGCCAAATGTGCTCCTAGGTGAGAACGCTGGTGATTCAGTCGCCGGCGCAGCAGGTTGGTCCGGGGGCGTTTAGGGCCCGCGCAGAAATAAGCTGTACAAATTGGTGGCACGCCCTGAGGAACGAAGGGCGTGGCAAGGTGCCCCAAACACGCCCTTCGCTGCGCTCAGGGACGTGCCACCCTTGGTGGAATTCGTACAAGTTATTTGTGCGCGGGCCCTTAATGCGAGTTCCAGCCCCCCAATCCCCAATCCCAAATCCCAAATCCCCCGTGGGCTTGGCTGCGGCCGGTTGTTGTGCTATCATGCTGTCCGCACATGGATATCAACTTCACAAGAGACTTTCTGGCCCTTCTGGCCAGATTCCTAAGCGGTGCCAGTGTGCGGTGGATCGACTCCCAGCCGGACACCTGCCAGAGGGTCTATTTTGCAAATCATACGAGTCATCTGGACGCGATTGTCCTCTGGTCGGCGCTGCCGCAGCGGGTCCGGACCTTGACCAGGCCGGTGGGCGCCAAGGACTACTGGACGGCGGGCCGGGTCCGCCGCTACATGGCCGACCGGCTGTTCAACGCGCTTCTGATCGATAGGACGGAAATCAAGGTGCACCGGAGTCCGGTCGACTTGATGATCCGCGCAATCGGCGATCGCTACTCGCTGATCGTGTTTCCCGAGGGGAGCCGCAGCGGCGGTCAGGAGATTGGCGAGTTTAAGAGCGGCCTTTACTATTTGTGCAAGAGGCGGCCCGATCTGGAGATGATCCCGGTGCACATCGACAACATGAACCGCATCCTGCCTCGGGGCGAGGTCCTGCCGGTGCCGCTGTTGACCTGTATCAGCTTCGGCCCGCCCATCTGGCTCGAAGCGGGCGAGCCGAAGATCCACTTCCTCGAGCGCGCACGCCAAGCCGTGCGACGGTTGAAAGAGATTTAGTACTACTATTCATAGAAAACCGTTTAGCCGCCGGGCTTGCCCGGCGCGTTGGTGGGTGTCAATACGCTCCAGCGCAAACGCGCCGGGCAAGCCCGGCGGCTAAACGACGTTGTTGTGGCGGCAGTACAACTGCCACCCCAACAATGAGGGCTCGACAATGCTGGATCCGAGAACCCTGGGATTGGTTGGCGGAGTGCTGCTGCTGCTGGGTGCCGCGACAATAGTCGTCCATGTGCTCAGAAGCCGCAGCGACAGCGGGCTGGACACCGCCATTATCGAGACCTTCCGGCTGCGGGTGCATGCCTGGTGGATGCTGTTCTCGGTGCTGGCCGCCGCGTTCATGATCGGGCAGACGGCAACCGTGGTGCTGTTCGGGTTGATTTCCTTCTGGGCGCTGCGAGAGTTCATCACACTGACCCCCACCCGACCCGGCGACCACCGCGCGCTGTTTTGGGTGTTCTTCCTTTTCACCCCGTTGCAGTTCGTGCTGGTGGGAATGCAGATGTACGGGCTGTACAGCATCGTGATACCGGTCTACGGGTTCCTGTTCGTCTCCGCCCGGATCGCCATGGCCGGCGACTACAAGCGGTTCCTCGAGCGCACCGCGAAGATCCAGGCCGGGTTGCTGATTTGCGTATACTGCCTCAGCCACGCGCCGGCTCTGCTGACACTGGATTTGCCGGTCGATGGTTGGGGTCCCAAGGCCCGATTGCTCTTCTTCTTCGTGCTGATCGTCCAACTCAGCGATGCCCTGCAATACGCCTGGGCGCAGATACCCAGCAAGCACGTGATCATCCCGGCCATCAGTCCCACCAGGACTTGGGAAGGCCTGCTGGGCGGCACGGCCAGCGTGACGTTGATCGGGGCCGTGCTGTGGTGGGCCACGCCGTTTCAGGGCTCGCACTGGTGGATGGCCGCCGTGATGTCGCTGGTGATCGCGCTGATGGGCTTCGCCGGCGGGATAACCCTCTCAGCCATCAAGCGCGACCGCGGCGTAAAAGACTACGGCACGCTGGTCGAAGGCCACGGCGGCGTGCTCGACCGGATCGACTCAATCTGCTTCGCCGCACCAGTCTTCTTCCACTTCACACGGTTCTGGCTGCTTTGGTAACATATCAATATCAATTTACTCCCTGCTCCACTCCAAGATAATCTGCCGTGGGCGCTCGATCGGCTGGGGGTGGGCTACCTGGGTGCGGACCGGCTTGGTGGATGGCGGTGGCGGGGCGGTGGCGGGTGGGCGAGCCGGTTCCCTGCCCATGGCGCGCCAGCCGGTCGCTGGGAGTTGCTTCAGAGTGGGACGCGGGTTGGCGGCGGCGATTCGGATGCCGGAGAATCGGCCGGTGTCCCGGTTGCCAGCCGGAATCACGCTGCCCGGGGCATATGAGGGATGCTCCTTCTGGCGGATGTGATGGATCAAGTTCGGCTCGGGACGCTTCCGGCGGCCGGCAGCAGCAAGCATCTGCGGCTCGGGCGCAACCGCCGGGTGGGTTTGTCGCGACTTCGGCTGCGGCCAGCCCTGTTGGACCCAGGCCAGCCACGTGTTTTGCAAGGTGCTGAGGTCTGCGATGCCGTAGTGCCGCCTCAAGGCCGCCGACCATTGCTCGCTCTCCAGGCCGTCGGCCAGGAAGTCGACGTACTTCCGGCGGCCGCCACGCTGGATCAGGAACTTGGCCAGCGAGTACCCCTGGGCGTAAAGCGGCATCACGTCGCGCGGGTACTCCCTCATGGCGAACATCCGGCTAAAGGCGATGCCGCGGCCGGTGCGGAGGAATTGGTCCAGCATCTTGCGGTGCTTCATCCGTTCGCTGACGTGTTCCACGCTGGTTGCCCCGCCTTCGTCGGCCCAGCGCGGCAGCGGGCGGCGAAAATGGCTGGCGAAGATCATGTGCGTAATCTCGTGTGGCAAGACCGAATCGAATATCCGCTCCCGCGAGCCCTGGATCGTCATCCGCCAGCCGAAGACCTCGCCGTGACTGAACATGAATGTGGTAGCACCGCCGGCACCAAGGTTCGGACCGACGCGGACGGTCATCACACACGGCTGCGACCATTTGGGCATCGCCCGGCCCAACCATGATACGGCCAGTTCCCGGCGGTACTTCTCCGAGGCGACGCCAATCTGCCGGGCAAGATTTCCGTCGGGCGTCTCGACGATGAAGTTGGGCGTCTGGTGCCGGGCGCCCATCGACACCAAAAGCACGGCCGCCAGCACCGCGGCCCGAATCAAACGAGCTTCCATGCCCATACTCACTTCCCTGTAACGCCGGCGTCTCGCCGGCTCTGTTGTAACGCCGGCGTCTCGCCGGCTCTGTTGTTATGTCATGCCGGCGGGACGCCAGCGTTACGTGTTGTGCCGGCGGGACGCCGGCAGGACGATCGGACGTAACCTCGGTGTCCGGGTGCCCGGAGGGAGCAAACCGCAAGCCAATCAGGAAAAATCTATGACTCCTGTAGGAGGCGACTCTGTCGGCGATTAAGGTTGGCTGGTGGTTTAGTCGCCGACAGAGTCGCCTCTCACAAGTCCAACTGCTACAAGCACGCTTGTAAGATCTGCAAAATGTACCCGCTGACGACGAAACTACAAACACCGATTTCAAGCCACGGTGCTAGTGATGACAGCACCCGGGCAACAGCAGTTTATACTCGCCGCGGGCACGATTTGCGGCTTTTGGACCGTGGCGAGTTTAGCCGCCGGGCTTGCCCGGCGCGTCGGTATTCGAGCACATTGGCCACAAGACAGCGCGCCGGGCAAGCCCGGCGGCTAAACTTTTTCTGCCCAGGGGGTTGCGCCAACTTGCGGATTCGGGTATCTTGATTAGCCATTGGCTTGTTTTCCGGGAGGAATCGCCCATGAAAACGATGAAGGCGCTGGTCAAGAAGCATCGGAAACCCGGCTTGTGGCTCGAGGACGTGCCGGTGCCGGAGATCGGCATCAACGACGTGCTGATCGAGGTCCTGCGGACCGGCATCTGCGGCACCGACGTGCACATTTACAACTGGGACGCCTGGGCACAGAAGACGATTCCGGTGCCGCTGGTGGTGGGCCACGAGTTTGTCGGCCGGATCGTCGAGGTTGGCAGCAACGTCAAGGATTTCTTCCCCGGCGAGATCGTCAGCGGCGAGGGGCACGTGGTCTGCGGCCGGTGCCGCAACTGCCTGGCCGGGCGGCGACACCTGTGCATGGAAACCGTCGGCGTCGGCGTGAACCGGCCCGGGGCCTATGCCGAGTATCTTGCGCTGCCGATGACCAACGTCTGGCAACACGACCCGGCCGTCCCACGCGACGTCGCGGCAATCTTCGACCCGTTGGGCAACGCGGTCCACACTGCGCTGTCGTTTCCCGTGATGGGCGAAGACGTGTTGATCACCGGCGCCGGGCCGATCGGCATCATGGCCATTGCCGTAGCCCGTCACGCCGGCGCACGCTACGTTGTGGTCACCGACGTCAACCCGTACCGGCTTGAATTAGCTCAAAAAATGCACCCCACGTTAGTTCTGGACGCCCGCTCAGAAAGCATCGCCGACGCCCAGAAGCGCCTGGGCATGAAGGAGGGTTTTGACGTTGGTCTGGAGATGTCGGGCAACCCCGATGCGTTCCGCGACATGCTGGCCAACATGTGCCACGGCGGTAAAATTGCCATGCTCGGCATCCCCACCAAGGAAATGGCCATCGACTGGACTACCGTCGTGTTCAACATGCTGACCATCAAGGGCATCTACGGCCGCGAGATGTACGAAACCTGGTACAAAATGACCGTAATGATCCAGAGCGGGCTGGACATCGACCCGGTCATCACGCATCGCTATCACTATACCGACTACGAAAAAGGGTTCGAGGCCATGCGATCGGGTAACTCCGGAAAGGTCGTACTCACATGGAAAGATGAATAAGCAACCATAAAGCCGCGACCGGTGGTCGCGCTAATGTTGCTGGTAGTTTAGTAGGTATAGGGCGCGACCACCGGTCGCGGCTTTATGGCTCGTTCCGAGGAGGAAACCACTATGTTCGGCTCGATGAAAGAGCATCTCACCGACCAACTTCGGCAGATCCGCCAGAGCGGGTTGTTCAAGGGAGAGCGGGTCATCACCAGCCCGCAGCGGGCACGGGTCGATGTGCTCGAGCACGAACCGGTGTTGAACCTGTGCGCCAACAACTACTTGGGCCTGGCCGACCATCCCCAGGTAATCGCCGCTGCCCGCGACGCGTTGGACCGCTGGGGTTTCGGCCTGGCGAGTGTCCGCTTCATTTGCGGCACACAACAGATACACAAGCAGCTTGAAGAGAAGCTCAGCCGGTTCCTCGGCACCGAGGCGACTATCCTCTACTCCTCTTGCTACGACGCCAACGGCGGTCTGTTCGAGGCGCTACTGGGTCCGGAAGACGCGATCCTCTCCGACGAACTGAACCACGCCAGCATTATCGACGGCGTGCGGCTTTGCAAGGCCCGGCGCTTCCGCTACAAGAATTGCGACATGGCCGACCTGGAGGCAAAGCTGAAGGAGTCGGCCGACGCCCGGTTCCGCATCATCGCCACCGACGGCGTGTTCTCGATGGACGGCATTATCGCCGACCTGCCGGGCATCTGCGAATTGGCCGATAAATACGACGCGCTGGCGATGGTCGACGACTCGCACGCGGTCGGTGTCCTGGGTCGCAACGGACGCGGCACACACGAGCATCACGGTGTGATGGATCGGATCGACATCATCACCGGCACGCTCGGCAAGGCACTCGGCGGCGCCAGCGGCGGCTATACCAGCGGTCGTCAACAGATCATCGACATGCTCCGCCAGCGCAGCCGCCCGTATTTGTTTTCCAACACCATGGCGCCGCCGATCGTCGGGGCGTCGATCAAAGCGATCGAGCTACTCTCAGAATCGACCGAGCTGCGAGATCGGCTCGAGCAGAACACGTGCTTGTTCCGCCGGGGCATGACCGAGCACCAGTTCCACGTAACAGCGGGCGATCACCCGATTGTGCCCATCATGCTGGGCGATGCAGAACTAGCGGCAAAGATGGCCGACGCGATGCTCCGGCGCGGCGTCTACGTGATCGGTTTCTCATATCCGGTAGTCCCCAAGGGCAAAGCCCGCATCCGGGTCCAACTATCCGCCGCCCACACACCGGCCGATCTCCAGTTCGCCCTCGAGGCCTTTCGTGCAGTGAAGCAGGAGTTGGGAATCTAGATAGATTCAGCAACCATAACCCCAAACGTACGTCCACCTGCAAGTGGCGTTTTTCCGGGGTTTTATGAATTGTTGGTGTTTATGGACGTATGCTTCACCAGTCCATAAATCCCCATCGACCGCCCTGTGCGGTTGTAAGTCACTGTCCAACACCAACTTGCGACGACTGACCCTCGGCAATCCGTCTTCGTAGAAACGCCTGTCAAGACGAGTTTTCTACTGTCGAGCAACACGGTAACTCACGGCGCAGCAACGCTTTACAGACGCTCAAATTGTTGGACGTTTTGGCCACTGTAACGCCGGCGTCTCGCCGGCACCCCGGCGCGCCGGGGGTGAGTTTTGGCAAATATCCCCGCCCCCCGGCCTGCCGCCAAAACTCCCACGGCCACACGCTTCAGCCAAGATGAACATGATCGAATATACCATTTAGGCCACGAATTTCAAGATCAAGAATTGGCCACATCTGCCGGCTGTCATCTTCCATGCACGCTGCTTCTGTAAAACAGTGGCACACGGTCAATCACGAGCACCTACCGGCGTTCTCAACCACGCCCTTCGGTTCCTCAGGGCGTGCCACCCACCACTCGCCGTGTGGCACGCCCAGAGCGCAGCGATGGGCGTGGTGATATGATGATGGGCAAGGCGGCACCTACCGGCGTTCTCAACCACGCCCTTCGTTCCTCAGGGCGTGCCACCCACCCGCCGCAGCGTGCAGCGTTTCTACTTCCGCCACCGCCAAACCAGCATGCCCAGCAGTGCCATGGCCATAAGCACAAACGTCGACGGTTCGGGGATGGGCGTCACATCGGCCCACGTCTCGCCCACACGAATCTCGTCCACCTGACCAGCGACGCTATCAAACAAACCCAACGCCAAATAGGTCTGGTCCACATTGCTAGTGTCAGCATGCGTCAAATCAAAGGAACCCGGTTCGCTTCGATCGATCGACATCGAACTGTCGTAGACCTTCAGGTCCCAGGAGTCCTCAGAGCCGGCGATGAGCTTTGCCACCAGGAAGTAGGTCTCCGTGTCGCTGTACTCTCCATCATCCGAATAAGTCGCGCTCGCTGCAGCACATATGCCAGGGTACATCCCAACGGTGAACTCGCCGTCGCTGATGCCGAAACCGGTTCTGGTGTGGAGCGAGCTACAGAACTGGACCATGGCCTCGCCTTTGAACAGCGCGCTCATGTAATAGGTACCACTGCCCAGGTCGACCGAGAAGCCGGACAGTCCCTGTGTCGCGTACCCGGTGCCCGTGTCGTTAATCCGGTCGCCCTTCGGGCCCAGCAGATCGAAATGGCTGAGGCTGGTATCGTCGTCCGAGAGGGTCACCGTGCCGGCCGCTCCCCACGCGTTGGCTGGCTGCGTGGCGTTATCGTCCCATCCACTGACCGTTTCGAGACCGGATTCGCTAGTACCCTTTTGCCCCTCTAGGTTGCTGCCGGAATAGTCGAACGGCTCGTACATCAGCAGTTCGGCCCGGGCATCGGCGGCGATTGACAGGGCGCCGGCCACCAACAAGGCGGCCAGCACTTTCGATACGTGTTTGTACATCTGCTTTCTCCTGTTCGTTAGTTGTAACCGTTCACGAGCCTTCGACGGTGCCGAAGCGTTACCCATGAGCGATTGTTTTCATTACCGTGTCTTGCAAATACGCAAAATGCCCCTTTGGGTTTCTGTGGAGCAGGGCAGCGTTGCCCGGCTCCCCGGGAGCAGGCCCGTGGGGTGGTCCTCGGGACTGGCCCCAAGGGGTCCAAAATTGGAGATCGGCCGACAGAGGGTGCCGACTCGGCCGACTGAGGAGTGAACTGAACAGAAGAGAGTGTAGGGTGGGTGCTTGCACCCACGCGTCTAAAAAACGCCGCGTTAGCGTGGGTGCAAGCACCCCCCCAACGCCCAGCCCCCCCGAGTTGCCCCGCCGTGCCTTGCC
>JAUWHT010000127.1 GCA_030605745.1 Pirellulales bacterium
AAGCGGTGCCCGGGCCGTGACGGCAAACTGGGCCGGCTCGTACTCGTTACGGGCCGCTTCCATACGAATAGTCTTCTCCGCCACGCCGTGGTCAGGCCCAAAATCCTTGAAGATGTTCAGCATCGGATTGGCGACCCAGACGGTGTATCTGCTTTGCTCAACGTCGGCTGCGCCATGAAGCTGGAAGCCGACCATACGGCGACACGGGACATCGACCGCCACGGGCCGGCTGGACAGGAATCCATCGGCGCGTACCTGGAGTTCGTATTGGCCCGGTGCAAGGTCCTTGAAGCAATAGCCGCCGGAATCAGACGTTTCCGTGCGTGCCTTTTCCTTGCCCTGCTGGAATGCAACGATGGTGGCCCCACCCAGCGGGTTGCCGTCGCCGCCGAGAACGCAGCCTGCCAAAACACCTTCCGGCTGGGCCTGGCTGGTAAATGCGACACTCCATAAGTCGAGACTGGGGCTGACCAGCGGGTTGGTCGTGGCCAGCCTGGCGCGGAGCTTAATCATCGGGATCTTCAGCGCGGACAGGTCGGCGCCGTCTGGCACGTCGGACATAACCGGTTTGCCGGCTGCGTCGAGCACGTCCACCTTCAGCGACGTTCCCTCCGGCGTAGTCTTCTGATAGTGCAACGTACCCCAGCGGTATGCGCCCGGTGCGGCGATAATCGGGGCCGACACGAGTTGGCCCTCCAAGTGGAAGCCGGCCGGGTATGACTCCAGTGCGAGAATCGTCACCCGCGCGCTCGTCGACTCCTCATGCTTCTCGCCGGTAACGACGAGTTGAGCGACGTGGTCGCCGTAGCCCAGGCCCTCCACCGTTGCCGCGATGCGATAACCGACCCCGCCCCTTCGGGCGGCCTTGTAGCGGTCGACACGCTTACGCCGCTTCCCGTCAATCCACACCTCGAAGATTCCCATGTCCGGGCCTCTTGGGCCGTAGACCTTTAGCACCTCGCCGTTGAACTTCCAGGTGAGCTTGGCCCCTTTCGTCGAGCAGGAGGTTCCTTTGCCCCACCCGCTGCTCTTGGTCACGGCCGGATCTTTGTCCACATACGCCGCCTTGCGGCCCTGCCGCCAGCGCAGCTTTGCGCGCCCGTCGCGCAGCTCCGCCCCGTCCAACACGGATAGCCTGGACGAGTCGGCAAAGCCGTCCACCCACAGGCAATCGGGCGGCACAAGGTCGGCCGCCGGCTCGGCAGCCAACCCCGTCGCGCACCACGTTAACAGAGCAATAAAAACAGAATCTGTTCGCTGCCACATGGTTACTCTAACTCCATTCCTTGTAACACTTCAGCCGTTTGAAGTAATTTTCGCACAAATAGCCGCCCGCGCAACGCGTCGCGGCAATACTGGCTCATCCGAAAAAATTTGCAACATCTCAAACTTGGCGGTCAGCTTTCAGCCATCAGCTTTCAGCCTCTGGAAACAGCGTTTTCTGCGGGGTTTCGAGCTAATAGCTGACCGCTGATAGCTGAAAGCTCACTACAACCCACGTTGCAGATTTATTGCGACGGGCTAGCACCCGCGGGACGTTGTCCCCCGGCTATTGTCGAGAATCACGCGAAAACTCTATTGTCGAGAATCACGCGAAAACTCTATTCTAAAATGTTACAATTCCCTGATAAACAGGTTGGCGAACTGAAGCGGGTCGCCGTGGTGCTGCAGCGCAATCGGGCCGCGTGCCGGGACGCCCGGTAGTTGGGCGTTTTCGATCACCGTCTGGCCGTTCAGCTCGACGGTCAGCCGGTCGCCCTTCATGGTGATGACGAACCGGTTCCACTGGCCGATCGGGTTGTCTGCCTTGACCTTGGGCGTGACGGCCGCGCGGACTTCCGCCGGCATGTTCTTATCCAAGCGGTAGCTATACACCTCGCCGGAGCCGACCGGCCAGCACCAGAGATTGACCTGGCTCTTATCGATGCCGCGCAGATAGATGCCGCTATCGCCGGCGTCGAGCACCTCGACCTCTTTTTTGGTTCCATCCTCGTTGACCGCGTAATCGCCGCTGGGCAGGATCACCAGCCGCTTGCGCCGAACCGGCTTGGCGGTCCAGCGCCAGTCGCACACCAGCACGAAATCGCCGTACTCTTTCTCGGTCCACAGGCACTTGTCCTTTGCCTCGCTCTTGCCGTCGTAATCGAGGGTCCAGTCCTTCGGCTGCCAGTGGCCCTTATGCCCCGGGTCTTGTTTCCAGCCGGCCAGGTCCACGCCCGTGTAAAGCGGTGTAAAACCCTGGGCGAGCGGGGCAATTTCGTCGGGCTTCGGATTGGTCGAGGGCAACTCCTTGATCCGAATGTTGCGGAAATCGACTTCCGAACCCTCGGACTCAAGACAGATGTAGCCCTTGCGCGGTTTGCACTGGCTGCCGCCGGAGACGACCTTGCCGTTGACGGCCAGCTTGATCACCCCGTCGTTGCAGGTCACCCGGTAATGGTTCCACTGGCCGGCCGGTTTCGAGCGCCGCTCGCTGGGCAGACATCGCATCCACCCGTCCGGGTGCGGCCGGTCGGGCTTCATCGCCGAACCGTGGATGGCGAACACGTCGCCGTGGCTGGTGTAGGTCTCCGTATTACAAACTCGTAAAAGCTTGTTTTGACAGCAAAGATTTAGGTGGCCAGGGCGAGAATGGTGATTTCTCGTAGCTTGAGTGCGGTAGTGATCACATGATTTCCTCGGTTGGTCAGACGATAGTAAAATGTTCCAGAG